>JAISSG010000133.1 GCA_031273185.1 Treponema sp.
AAAAAGTTTTAAGCATTTCGATAAAGGCATACGTTTCAAGCATGGAACCGGCAAGGTAGCTTGCTTCCAGGGCCTGGGGGCTGTCAATGCGCGCAAGATACGACGCAAGCCCCGTGTCAAGAAAATAAATCTTGGGCGTTTTAATGATCCGCTTGGTAACGTTAGGTGAATACGGGGGCAGCAGGTACACCAGGCCGGATCGCTGGAGCGTATTCATCCAGAGCTGGGCCGTCCGCAGATCAATGTCGCAATCTTTGGCAAGGCCGTTATAATTTACCAGGCTGCCGGTCCTTACGGCGACGGCGCGGACAAATGCTAAAAACTTCAGTTCATTGCCGATGCCCTGAAAATCCTTCACGTCACGCTCAATGTACGTCTGCATATAGGAGCTGTAATATTCGTCGCGGCCCATGTTTTTTTTGGTAAGCACTTCAGGGAAAGAGCCTTTCCAGACAAGCTTATACACGTCCAGCAGTTTCAATTTTGCCGACACGTTTCTGTGTATCATCTCCATTGAAGGGTAAAAAGGCTTGCTCTCGAATGGGCGCTTAACCGCCTCTTTGTGCGAAAACCCCAGCATGTCGATTATGGCAATACGCCCCGCAAGCGATTCCCGTATGCCCTTCATCAGGCTGTATTTTTGCGAGCCGGTCAGCCAGAAAGCGCCGCGAGGGTCTGCCGATCTCTTGCCTTTTATCAGATGGTCGGCTTTATGGTTATCCACCCAAATCTTAATGTAGGAAAAAAGTTCCGGCGCGTATTGGACCTCGTCTATGGTAATGGGGGGAGCGTATTTTTGAAGGAACATGGCAGGATCATTCCTTGCCATCGTTCTGTCGTCCATATTGTCAAGCGTGACGTATTTTCGTTTTTCCCCGCCGATCATGGACAGCAGAACGCTTTTGCCAACCCGTCGCGGGCCTGTCAGCAAAAGCACGGGAAAGCTCCTTGAAGTACGCTCGATATACGGCTGTATCGTCCTTTCCAGCATATTGGCCTCTTTAGTTTAATTTGGCATAGCACTGTGAATATAAACTAAAACTGGATTCATGTCAAGAACGGGGCATATATGTTTTAGTTTAATTTGACATAGCACTGTCAAATTAAACTAACATTACCCAAACACGGCCCTTCACCAGCCGCCGCGGGCCGGTGCGCTGGATCATTGGGGCCTGGGGGAGCCTGCGGCATCAACCGTGGCGCCAGGTGCCACTTGTAACTATTCCCCAATACTTTTATTATTCCCAATGTATCTTATTTTCAGGAGAGTGCTTATATGAACATCATGCAGAGGTTGTCGTCAAAAAACCTGCTGGTATTTAACCTGGTGCTGATCGGGGTTATTTTTGGCTTTTCGCTGGCCTTTTTGTCTTTTTCGTGCTCGACGCCGCAGGCAAGGCACGTCGCCAGGGCGCAGGAAAACCCGGTGATCCTGGACGAAAACTCTTTGGCGATAGCCCTGGGTCTGCAAAACGCCTTCAACGCCGTGTCGGACAAGGTCCTGCCCTCCGTGGTCGAGCTGAAAACCGTCTCGGTCAGGCGGCGGACAATCCCCAATTTCGACGGCATCCCCTGGGAGTTCTTTTTCGGCCCCCGCGACCGCAACCCCGACAACCGGGGAGGCCAGGAGCGGGAGTTCCGCTCGCAGGGCCTTGGCTCCGGGCTTATCGTCCGGCACAACAACGGCACGTATTACGCCTTGACGAACAACCACGTCGTCGATGGCACCACCGAAATCCGGGTGGCGACCAAGGACGGCAAGGAGTACCCCGCCGAGCTGGTGGGGAAGGACGAGCGGCGGGACCTGGCGATGGTCTCGTTCAAGACAAGCGACACCTATCCGCTGGCGGTGCTGGGTGATTCTGACGCCGTGAGGGTGGGAGACTGGGCGATAGCGATGGGCAACCCCCTGGGCGAGCAGTTTTCCTTTTCCGTGACGATGGGGATCGTCAGCGCCGTGGGGCGAACCGGCGGGCCGGGCGGCAACATCAACGACTTTATCCAGACCGACGCTCCCATCAACCAGGGCAATTCCGGCGGGCCCCTGGTTAACATCCGGGGCGAGATCATCGGCATCAACACATGGATCGCCAGCAACGCCTCCGGCGGCGGGAACGTGGGGCTGGGCTTCGCCATCCCCATCAACAACGCCAAGCGGTCGATAGACGAGTTCATCAGCTCCGGCACGATCAGCTACGGCTGGCTGGGCGTACAGCTTACCGAGCCGGGAAGGGAAACCGTCGCGGCGCTGGGCATCGAGGGCAAGCGGGGGGCGCTCGCCTCGCAGGTCTTCCTCGATTCGCCCGCCGACAAGGGGGGAATACGCCCCGGCGACTTTATCACCCATGTTGGCGGCAGGGAGGCCAGGGGGGTTAACCAGCTTACCATGATGGTGGGCGATCTCAAGGCAGGCGACAGCGCGACCTTCACCGTGATCCGGGACGGCGCCTCCCGCGACATCCAGGTTCGTATCGAGGCCCGCACCCCCGAGGTTACTTCCGACAACCGAAAGCTCTGGCCCGGCGTGCACCTGGTCTTCCTCACCGACGAGATGAGAAGCTCGCTCAACCTGGGCAGCGACGCGCGGGGCCTGTACGTCGCCCAGGTCCTTGCCGACAGCCCCTCGGACATCATCGGCATGAGGCAGGGCGATCTGATCAATTCCGTGAACGACGAGGAAGTCAGGGACCTTCGCTCCTTCTACCGCGTGCTGAGGGAGCGGGCCACCAAGGAGCTGTACTTCGGTTTCACCCGCAACGGGGCGTCGCTGGAGTCGCTGAAGTTCAGGCGGTAGAGCAAAGAGCAGAGAGCAGAGAGCAAAGAGTAAAGAGGAGAGAGCAAAGAGCAAAGAGGAGAGGGCAGGGAGCGGGGCATAGGGGCGCCGTCTGCTTTGGGTTTTGGGGGCAACGCGGAGGGGGGGTTGACAAAAACTGGGGTTTTGATATGCTGAAACACAACCGACGAAAAACAAGGGGGTTCGGGTGCTTTAGCATACCGCCCCAGAAAAGAATTCCGTATAAGGAGGAACTCATGAAGAAGTTGGTTATTTTGGCTCTTGTCGCCTCGCTGGTGGCTGGAGTGGCTTTTGCGCAGGAACTAAACATCAGTGGATACTACCGCGTTGGCGGCGACCTAATCGGCGGCGACAGTCATGATCACAGCAAGACGGGATACACTGGTAATGGGAGCTCGCTTGGCGCGGGCGTTACTGACACCCGGGGGCGGCTGGATTTCAGCGCCGTGAACGAGGGCGAAACCTTCGGAGGTTTTATCAGGCTTCAGCCGGAGGCCTCAACCCTTGATCAATTGCAAAACTTTGGTATTTTGGACGTGCTGAAAAACGCGTGGGTGTGGTGGCAGCCGATCAAGCAGGTGAAGCTCCAGGCCGGCCTTCTTGACGACTTTTACGTCACCGACATCGTGGACGACCCCTTTGGCGGGAACGCCGAGGAGACCCAGGTCCACTACGCGGGCGTTTACAGCGCCCTGAGCATTGACGCCCTGAGCCAGGAGTTCGCCCAGGGCGGCGTCGCGGTGTCGATTTTGCCCGTTGAGGGCCTGGCCATTAACATCGGCATCCCCCTCTTGAACGGCTATATCGGCGGTTTTGAGGATTACAAAATCAAAGACGTCTACATAGGGAAAGGCCCCGAAACGGGCCTGCTCGCCCAGGTAACGTTCGACCTCAACAACATCGGCCGCATCGCCGCGGCCTTCCGCGCCAACGCGGGCGGTGGCGAATGGGATAAGACTGATCCTCTTAACCCGGAACTGATTGAATACAACGGCGGCGCCATCTACGCGGGCTTCTACCTGACCGCAATCGAGAAGGTGGGCCTGAACATTGGTGTCAAATTCGGTCTTCCCACCACGTATGAGGTTGTTAGTATTACTGACCCCATTCCTAAGCACACTTACACCGAGGGGTTGACGCTCGGGCTCGGCTTCAAGCTCGACCTGGAACCCTTCGCGGTTGCGGCAAGGTTTGGCATGAACATGCTGTCAAGCACGAAAGTTGGAAACACCGTAACTGACGGCGCGTTAACGCTTGGCATCCAGCTCCTGCCCTCCTTTGACCTTGGCCTCTTCAAGGTGTTCATCAACCTCGGGCTTGACCTGTGGGCCCACAAAGATGTTGACGACCCCGAGATTGGCTTTTACGTAAACCCCTATGTCGAGAAAACCATTGGCGGCGGCAGCTTCTTCGCCGGGTTCAAGCTCTATACCAAGCCCCATGATCCTGACACTTCTAGAAGTCAGGTGAATGGCAGGTACCCTGCTCTCCTCTACTGGAGCATCCCGTGCGGAATGAAGTTCGCGTTCTAGTCGAAACGAGCGCTCCTGGCGGCCAGGATTAACAACGCATGCCATGCTGGAAACCCCGGTTTTCAGCATGGCGGGTTTTTGCCCGGCGCGGCAGGGCTAGACATACCCGCGTTTAATGCTGTAATATACCCCCGGTTGTTGCAGTATGCGGTTCAAAGGGGAAACATTGTTTATGGATGAGGCAAAGAAGGTATTCAACATCGGGTCTTATTTCAGGGATACGGGTCCGTTAGCGGACGAGGAATTTGACGACATGATGGTCCCTGACAATGACGAAATATGCATTGACGATCTCGTTTTCGAGGAAATCGTCGTGTAACTGGCGCCTGCCTGTAATGTATCCGCGTTACGGGCAGGCTATTTAAAAAATCGACCTGAAGCCTAGTGAAGGCCAACATTGTTTCGCGCAGAAGGGGTAAAGGATTATGAATAAAGTTACCGAGGCAAAGTTTCGCCAAAAGCTTGAAGGATATATCAATTACTTAAAAAGCAATAGCGCTGATCTTTATCTTGACGTAAATAAATTTGATTTGGTTTTTTCATATTACGGGGAATATGAAAAAAGGATTATTGATTCCATGCGCCGAAGGACAAATTTGGACACAAAAAAGGACACGAGAATGGACAGGCACAAGGTCGCCGCGGCTTTTTTGTGCGCCATCATAACAGCCAGGCCTATCGGGTACAAAATGGCGGGCAAGATGCCCAGTTTTATTGAAAAAACGGCAAACGAGCAGTTGGGGCTTGTTTTCGGCCTTTATATTATTGAAATTTTCAATTCGTCAAACAGGGAAGCATCCGCGGTGGATAAGGAAGTATACGGATTGAAGCCAGCGCTCCCCGAATGCAAAGGCGATGATTATGATTATACAATCCATTTTACCAGGCTGATTAATGATGAGAAAACAAAAAAATACCTGGATTACAGGGAGCCGGATTTTAACATCGATTTGGTGTTTTTTTTGTCGCATATTTTTTTCCTGCTGGATTCTTTTTCGTATTATAAGAATCTCGCTGATTTGGGCGCAAAGGCGCGGGGGGGTCTCTGCGAGCCCCCAATTTAATCCCACACAAAGAGCCACTTTATTCCCCGGTACAATCCGTAAAATATCCAGCCAACAGGGCCGGGTTTTGCCTGCCGCATTATTCCTCTTTAGCCATCGCAATTTTCCTGGATTATATGTAGAACATCATTTTGCCGTCGGCAACGTGTTTTTCCGCCGCCATGACCAGGGCCTCAAGGGTAATGCCCTGCAACGTGTCGCTGATTTTTTTGTCCAGCACGTCAAAAACGGACGAGCGTATGGCCATGTCAATTTCCGGGGCATTGTGGGACACCGTGCCCTTGGTTACCTCAAAAAGCGAAAGCTCCACCGCGGATAAAATGTCGGCTGCGGTGATCTTCCGGGGCGTGCGGGTAAGGCGGTACCCTCCCTGCGCCCCCTTCACCGAGTTGAGCAGCCCTCCCCTTTTCAAAAGGGAAAAAATCTGCTCAAGGTATAATTTTGAGGTTCCCAGCCTTTCCGAGATGCCGATAACCGTAAGGTTTTCGCCGTTGTCGTAATGTGCCGCCAGGTGGATCATGGCGGCAAGCGCGTAACGGCTTTTTGCGGATATTCGCATGGGAACCTCCTGAAACATGGTAAACATATATGTCTGAAAAAGCAAGGCGTTTTGGGGAAAGAGCAATGAGCAATGAGCAATGAGCAAAGAGCAATGAGCAATGAGCAAAGAGGAATGAGGAATGGGGAGTGGGGGGTTAGGCGTTTGCTACAGCCAGTTTTTCACGGACTAGATCGTTGATTACCTGCGTATGGGTTTTATGAAACTTTTCTGCTTGTACACACAAATATGCAAAAACTTCCTTATCCAGTTCGCTTAGTTGTAGGGCTTTATGGGCAAATCCCGGTTTTATGCCCAGTTTCAAAAGATTCGGCCCGGGTTCAACCGTGTTTTCAATAATGTGTTTGTCCCAATACTCGCATTCGGCATCGGCCATTCCAGTCAGCTTTTCAATATCTGTCATAGCTTTTCTCCCCCTTCAAATAAGTGATAAAATTTCTTCTGGCATGGCATTGCGTGAAACACGTTAATATGTGCTGTTTTTTTATATTCCAGCTCTGCTCTCTCTTAATAACTCAACAATTTCTTGTGTGGTTATATTTACTTTTACCCCAGGAATGTCCTCAAACGGAGATTTTTCCATTGGGTTATCATTTTTTATTGGAAGTATTTTGTAACTATACCCATTGGTATTTTTTACAATTACTTCTTGAGTTAATGCAACATCAAATACTTTTGTTTCTTTTTGAAAAAAATCATTATACTCAAAAACCTGCATTTTATCCTCCTAAAGCATAGTAAACATATATGTCTGAAAAAGCAAGGCCGTTTTGGGGAAAGAAATACAGAAACCCGCAAGTTTTCCTTGACAGCGCTCCGCTCATAGTTTACTCTTAAAATGCTCTAAGGTGGCTATATGTTAGTTAAAAAATTTTGTGCCGGCACCGGGCCGAAAGCCCGCATGTACATGCTGCTCGTTTTTTTCCTTTCGCTTTTCTTGCCGTCCTGTTATTACTATGAATATCTCCCCCGTATAATTGACAGGGTTCAGTATAACCCGTCTCAGGCAGGCGCCACAGTTGTGCAGAGGTTCGAGTTTACAGGGGCTTTAGCCTTTATCGGGAGCTACATTTACTACTTTATGGATAATCATTACGATCTTGCCGTTCACGGCGATTCTGTTTACCTTTGGGTTAATAGGCAAATTATGATATTTGACAAAGACACCATGGAACACAAAAGGAACGTGGTGCTGCGTTTCTTTGATCTTGAAAGGCCTGAAGTATATGGCGGTCTTTTCAATTTAGGAAGCCTGGTGGTTACCGATAATTTTTCCTTAATGCTTTGCACGGGGAAGTGGGCTTCTCCACCCCTAAGTGGTTATGAATCTATACAACCCCACGTCCTGTCCATAGATTTGGAGACGGGCAACCTTGAAGTCCTTGACCCGCAGATTACGTTTGGTATCGAGTTGGGTACGAATGCAATAATGGGCTTTGACAGGGAAAACGGCCTTTTATGGGTAAGGCAGGGGGGCTTCGGCGAATCGGTCTTTCAATTCTTTAGCTACGACAGCGAAACAGGCGCCTTTACCCAGCAGGGTACAAAAAACGGCTTTGCCGTTGGCTCGATAAACCAGTACCATGCGCAGAGGGTTGCCCTGCACGGCTCGACGGCCTGGAGCGGCTATATAGGCAACATCTGGGATGCGCGGCGCATGGAAAAGCGGGACATCGACAACCCGGAAGTACTGCTTCGCTTCATAAATATCCTGTCTTTAGGGCTTACTAGAGAGATACTGAACATCCCCATAAGGTTTGCCTACGACGCCCCGTACATTTATTTGCTTGTTACGGATTATACCAGTGACGGATACTATAGGGCAGCTATGCTCAAGTTGCTGCCATACGAGCCAAGCGAATAGAACGATACCGGTTGCGCAAACGCCGCGTTTTTTTCATACTGGCAGAAGAATGAAAATGCCCTGCCTGCCCGTCGCGCTGGTCTGCCTCGTTGCCGCGTGCTCCCCTTCGGGAGTCGATTCCATCCAGCGGGAAAGCCTTTTTTCCCTGGAGATAGGCCCGATGGAGGACCAGCTTGCCCTGTACGGCTTTGAGGGGAACGCCGGGGGGCGGCGGACGGGTATCGCCATGCGGGACGGCTTTTTCTTTATCACCGATTCCGGCAGCGGGAAAATCGTCCGTTACAATTCCTATGGCAACCTGCTGTTCATGATCTACAACGACGAGACCAACCCGGAGCCTGTCAGCCTGAAAACCAGGGTGGACGACAGCGCGCAGGCAACCCGCTGGGCATATACCTACCCGCTGCAATCCCCCGGCAAAATCGCCATTGATTCGCGCAAGCACATTTTTGTCGAGGAACGCCTGCCCCACGAGCGGCAAAGTTTTGACACGGAAAACCATGCTCTGCTGGACAGCGTCGTCCTCCACTTTGACGCTGATGGCCGCTTCATCGAATACATTGGGCAGGGCGGACAGGGGGGCGGCCCCTATCCCAACATCGCGGGGCTGCACGCCTCCGTCCACGACGAAATCGCCGTAGTCTGCCGCCTGCCGACTGGATGGGACACCTACTGGTACAGCGCCGACGGCGAGCAGCTTTTTCTTGTCCAGATCAGGAACAACGCCATCCCCATCCCGCCGGACTGGCCGGATTACACCTCGTTCATAGAATCGATAATGGCGGCCCCCGACGCGAGAAAGCTCTACGTCAAGGTTGATTATTACCGCAACGTGTACGACGAATCGACTAACACCCGGGTAAGCACCGAGCCGGCAAGCTCGCTGATATGGATACTGAACGTGGAGGAAGGTTTTTACGAAAGCTCGATAGACGTGCCGTTTTACGAGTACCACTTGTCCGAAACGGGCAAAACGACAACCGTGCGCCTGTTGTACTCGATGCTTGGGCTTGTCAGGGGAGGCGGGATACTGCTGTACTTCCCCATCGAAAGCGGCTATGCGATCCTCAGCATGGATTCAGGCGGGCACGGGCAGCGGCGGGCTTTTATTGACGTTGACCCCGGCGAACTGCGGTTTAACAGTTTTCACCTTTCCTCGGAGGGGATACTTTCCGCCCTGCTTGCAGACGAATGGAGGATACGGGTGGCCTGGTGGCGCATGGACAAATTCCTGGGAGACCTGCCGTGATCGCCCACTGCACTGCGCTGGTCAGCTCGGCGGGATCACGCGCCCTGGACGGCGAAGCCTCGGCGCAGTGGGGGCTGGATCACTTTGCCCTGGTGGAAGCGGCGGGCAGGGCCTGCGCCCAGGTGTTTGCACGGGCCTGCTTACGCAAAAGGCGCACGACGTTTTCTGTCGCGCTGCTTGCCGGCGGCGGCAACAACGCCGCCGATGCCCTGGTGATGCTCAAGGCGCTGATCCTCGGCGGCTACGCACAGGCCGCCGACTGCGTTGTTTTTACAACCAAGGCACAGGGCGACAAATCGCCTGAGGGCAGGACCCCGCTCGGCGAGGCAATGCTGTCCGTGCAGAAGCTCGGCGTTGCGGTATCGCCCTGGGAGGCCGGAAGCGCCGCGCTTGGCAGCGCCGACGTGATCATCGACGGAATCGCCGGAACCGGGCTGAACGGCCCCCTGCGCGGCGCCGCCCTGGAAATGGCGGAGGCGGTAAATTCCCTGCGGCAGGAGGACAGGCCGCTGGTCGTTTCCATCGACCTGCCTTCGGGCAACTTTGACGGCTGGCGGCCCGGCATGGCGATGGTCAACGCCGATGCCACCCTTGCCATCGAGCCGCAAAAGCTCTGCCTGTACACCCCGGCGGCGCGACTTAACGCCGGAAAGATACTCCATGTCGGGGGCATATTCCCCCCGGCGTTAATCGAAAAGTACCGCGAGGCGAATTTTTTCACCTGGGAAAACGCCGCCGCCCTTATCCCGCCGGTTTCACCAACGGCGTACAAGTACGAGCGGGGCCTTATCGAGATCAGGGCCGGTTCTCCCGGGGCGACGGGAGCGGCACAGCTTGCGGCGATGGGGGCGCAGGCGGCGGGGGCCGGTCTTGTCCGCCTCATCGTTGATCCCTCGCTGTACCCGCTTGTCGCCCCCGCCTGCACCGGCATCATGGTGGTTCCCGGCGGAGAGGCGGCTGAGGAAAAACGCTTCTCCCCCGCCGCAGTCCTCTTGGGGCCGGGCTGGGGCAAGGGCGAGGATCGGGGCCGCCTCATGGAAACGTACCTGCCGCAGGAGGAGCGGGGCCTGCCCCTTGTCCTTGACGCGGATGCCATAGGCCTGGCAAAGGGCATTGTCTTTCACGGGAATGCCATACTCACCCCCCACCCCGGCGAATTTGCCTCGTATTCCGGCCTGCCAAAAGATGAAATTCTCGCCGATCCTGTCCCCGCGCTCCGCAGAATCGCAAAGGAAAAAAACGCCGTCCTGCTGTTCAAGAGCCACGTGCTGTACGCGGCTGCCCCCGATGGCCGCATTGGTGTCATCGACGGGATGAACCCGGCGCTTGCGGCGGGCGGATCGGGCGACGTGCTGGCGGGCTTCTGTGCCGCGATTGCGGGGCGATTGCGGGCCGGGGGCGTACAAGGGCAAGGCGGCGACACCTGGCACTGCGCCTGTGCGGCGGCGGCGCTGCTGGTACGGGCCGCGAAAGAGATCGCGGGCAGGTTTGCCGATCCGGCGGAACTGGCAGACGCAGCCGCAGACATTGCCGGAGCCGCGTGGCTGCCGCCGGCTTTTACTGGAGGGAAACAATGAGCGACGACGGGGAAAAAAAGCGGCCAAACGCCAATTACCGGCTGAGCAGGGAGAACGCCAACCCTGACGATATCGTCTATCATTACAACCGGGAACGCCGCCTTGCAAAAGCGCCCCAGGCCGTCCGGGATCTGTACAATGACAAGCCGAAAAAACGCTTCGGCCTGTTCGGACCCCTGGTAGACACAAAGCCCAAGCTCATAATGTTCGGCTCCATTGTGGTGGCGTGCATTATGATTATTGCCATTTCGTTTCTGGGCCTGTTCGGCGATACCTACAATTTCGACGGGAACCGGCTTACCGTTCAGGCGATACGGTACGAGGGAACGATCATCATGGCGCTCAAGAAAACGGTCAGGAAGGATGCCCTTGCCCGGCTGGGCAACCCCTACACTGGCGCGGTGGACATCGCCGTGGCACCGCCAGCAAAAGCCGACCAGCCGCCGCAGGATATTTTCTACCACAGGATATTCTTTACCGCCGAGCAGGAGGAACTGTACCGCTTTGCCGTCCCCTTCAATTCAGAGGAACTGCTGATGGTCTTCCAAACCGAAACAAAGACCCTGGACGTGCGTGTCAGGCCGGAATGAGCGGCCTACCCTCATCAAGAGCATTGACTATTTGCGCCATTTGGAATATTGTAGCATTGGGGTGAAGCGATGATACAGCTTTATTTATTGTCAACAGTACTTAACGGATTGATTGGTTTCCTGCTTGTCTTTACCAGGGCAAGCGAAAACGACTCAATCGAGAGTAGCATGAAATTCTCCCTTTCCTCCGGGGGGTTCCGCCTGACGATTGGTATCCTTGCCGCCCTGACCGGCATCCTCAAACTGCTTTCCCCCGTGGAAAAGCAATTACCCATTCTGGGCGACCTGCTTCCCGCCCTGGCCGGCATTGTCGCGGGCTTTATAATAATATTCAGCTTTTATCGGGAAAACTCGTCCAAACTCGACAGCGAGGGCCGGCTTGACCGCATCGGGGACGCCTTCCTCCACTACAAAAAAGCGGCAGGAGTCGCCCTGCTGGTCGTAGCGGTACTGCACTTCCTGTTCCCAACCGCGCTGTTTCTGTAACAGGGCCTACAGCTTTATTTTAAGCGCCAGGCTGGTGTTGATAATTGACAGGCCGGCGCCCGCCTCGCCTTCCTGCGCCCATATTCCAGTGCCGATGGGGTTCCTTACGTATGTAGCGCCCCTGGTTCCTCTGACGTGCCGCCAGGAAAACTCCCAGGAAATGTCAAGCCATCTGCTGGCGGTTAGGGAAAGCCTCATGCCGGGTTCGATCGACAGGCCGCCCAGCAAATAGTCCCGGTACTGGTTGCTTCGCTCTTTGTGTTCGTCCAGATCGACGCAGAAAACCAGAGGGCTTACAAGAAAGGTCAATTCGGCCAAAAAATTCGCCTGAAAGAAATAGCCGAAAGAAACGCCGAGGGCGACGGTCAGCCATTCCTGGGTGTAGCTGATAACCTTTTTCCCGCTAAAATCTGCATTTTCGGGATCGTCATAAATAGGAGCGTATATTCCGCTTTCGATTCGCCTCGCGTAAATTCCATACCCATCCATGCCGAAAAAACTAAGCCTCGTAAACGATACGTTGGCGCAGGTTTTTAACAGCATTAAACGCTTAAAAGGAAACGAAAGCCCCGCGCCAGCGTCAAGCAAAAACATTTCCCTTGTATAATTGTAATGCTTTGAATAATGGGTAAGGTTGGCATTTTCCACCGACATCCAGTCCCTGTCTTCCAGATAGCCGCTTGTGCCGGGAATCCCGGTTTTCAGCGCCAGGCTTGAAAAGAAGCCCCATCGTTCCCTTGGATCAACCTGCGAAAAACCAAGCGAGAAACCGTAATAAAAAACCGGCTTTATATCCCAGAGCAGTTCGCTGAGCAAAGGGGCCCTGGTATTGCCGGCGGGATAGACAATTTCCTCGGCATGGCCATGCGCCATGCCAAACAGGGGGCTGAGCGAAACGGCGTAGCCCTCCTGCGCCTGAACCGGCTGGGCTGAAAAGAAAATGATGACTAAAATCGCAAAAGCAGTTATAGTGCCTATTGTATGATGAAAAAATCTATGCGCCATCTGGCTCAATTATACTGTGTAGCATTGATCTTGTCGCTATGCGCTGCCTGCAACGGAAAAAAAGACGAGGCACCGGCCATGCCCCCGGCTACGTCCCCCCTGTCCCAGGCATACATTGGCTACGGCGTTACCAACGTTTCATACACCCGGATTAATTCCACGCCGGACGACGACAGCGTTTCGCCGGGCTATCTCAGGCGGGGATCGGTTGTCCGCATCGTCGAGCGGCGCTTGCTGAGGAACGGCGGCGGAAGCGAATCCTGGGTATATGTCGAGGGCGCATTCAACGGCTGGCTGAGGGAATCCCTGGTGGACATTTACGACAACGAGCCGCAGGCCGAGACCGCGTCGAGGGCGATGAGTAGCTGACCCAACTGCCCGCAGGCCCCCATCACGCCGCGCCCCCTGCGAAAACGGCGGGTGACAGCCAGCCCCAGCGCCTCAAGGCGGCGGGCAAACGCCGCGGCCTCCGCAGGCGAGGGCTCACGCAGGGGCTTTCCCTCGAACGCAAGGCCCTTGACCGGGTTCCAAGGGATAAGGTTGATCGCCGCGTCCAGGCCCTCGGCAAATTTCGCAACGCCCAGGGCAGCTTCGTCGGAGGTGTTGATCCCTCCAAGCAGTACCAGTTCCAAGGTAACGCGCCCCCCGCCCCGCTTTTGAAAATAGCCAAGGGCTTTTTTCACCGAGGAGAGGCTTTGCCCGGCGGTTATCGGCATGAGCCGCCGCCTGAGTCCCTCGTCGGCGCAGGTCAGCGAAAGGGCGAGCCGGACCGCCGGGCCCTTGTCGGCAAGGCCAATGATGCCATCGGCGATGCCGCAGGTGGAAACGGTGATCTTTCGCCGCGAAAAATGCAACCCGGCGGGGCTGGCGATAACGTCAACGGCCTTCCGCAGTTCGGCCAGGTTCAACAGCGGCTCGCCCATGCCCATGACAACGATGCTGGAAATGGGGCGGGCGGCAGGCTGCTCAGGCTGGCTGGCCATTTCCTCCGCCGCCTTATTGAGCCGCAAAAACTGCTCGACGATTTCGGCTGAATCGAGGTTTCGCAGAAAACCCAGGCTGCCGGTCTTGCAGAACACGCAGCCCGCAGGACAGCCCGCCTGGGTGGAAAGGCAGGCGGTTTTCCGCGAGGCGGTTTTCAGCCCGCTGTCGCTTAACAGCACCGCCTCGATCGCCGCCCCGTCGCAAAACCGCAGCGCCAGCTTCACCGTGCCGTCCCCGGCGGCGTGCCTCGTCTCAGCGGCAGGCGGGCGCAACGAGAAACGCCGGGCAAGCTCGTCCCGCAGTGCCAGCGGCAAGTTGCCCATCTCTCCAAAGCCGCAAGCCCCGGACGCTATCCACTTGAAAATTTGCGTTGCGCGAAACTTTGGCTGAGGGGCAATAAGCGCGGCAAGCTCCTCAAGGGGCAATCCGCTTAACGCTTCTGTTTGGCTCATGATTCAAAAAACTACAGCCTCTCAAGCATCTCGGAGACCTGGCTGCTGCGGATACCCAGCCGCTGGAATTCCTCCAGCACCTCAGCCGCCTGCCGCCTGTCGCCCTTTTTGAGGCAGCAGTTGGCAAGCTCCACGAAAATGCGGTAGTTTTTGGAATCCTGCTGGATAAGCCGCCGGAGCGAGGTGGCAGCGTCGTCGTACTTTCCCTGGCATTTGGCGATAAGGGCAAGGCCAAGCACCGCATAGGTGTCAAACTCAATGTTCAGCGCGCGCTCGTAATACTCCTGGGCTTTATCAAACCGCCCTATACTGCGGTAAGCGTCGCCGGCCCGGGTCAGGATCACCTTGTTGCGGGGATCCTGCTCAAGGATTTTGTTCCAGTACATCAGGGATTTCTCATGCTGCTTTAGGCCCCGGTAGCAGTCGGCAAGGCCAAAGATGGCGTAAAAATTTGACGGCTCTTTTTGCAGCGCCCGCTTAAAAAAGACAATGCCCTCCGCAAAGGTTTTCAGCTTGCGGTGGCAGTTCCCGATTGAGGTCAGCACCCGTATGTCCACGTCGTCCGGGCTGATCGCCAGCATCTTCTCCCAGTACAACAGGGCCTCGTGGTATTCCTTAAAATCGTAGTGCAGGTGCCCCAGCCCGATGATCGCGTAAGGGTTGCCTTCCTCCATTTCCAGCACCCTCAGGTATATCGCCTTTGAATGCCTGAAGTCCCGTACCTTGCGGTAGGCATCCGCCACCCTGGTAAGGACGGTGATGTTCCGGTCGTCGTGGAGGAGGTACTGCTCCCAAATTTCAATCGCCTTGTGGTACTGGTTGAGGGCCTTGTAGCAATCGGCAAGGCCAAACAGGGCGTAGTTGTTCCCCGGATGGCACTCAAGGCAGCGCTGGTAGAAAACAGCCGCCTCGCGGCACAAGCCACGCTTGCGTATGGCGTCGCCCATGCCGACCAGCGCGTAGTTGTTGTTTCCGTCAACTTGCAGAATGCTCGAAAAGCAGTCGATGGCTTCGCTGATCTTGTTGTCCCTGAGCATCTTGTACCCGTTTTTGGAAACGTCGGAAATATCAAACGACGCAGCCTGGTCACTCATCTTCAGATCCTTCCTGTCCTTCTTGTCCATGAATTAGCTGCTGCATTAACTCGGCAAGCTGCATTATTACAGGCTCGCTTTTTGTGCGATCCGGCGCGATCCAATACATCTGCAAGGCATCGATGAGCCTGTTCTGCGATTTATAGTAATCCCCCACGCGGGAAAGGCCGTCAGAATACCTGGTGGCCTGGAATATCCTGCGCGCCCCCTCGATGTCGCCTGAATTGAAAAGGACGTTGCCCCTTCGGTTCAGCGCCGCCTTCTGGGTGCTGTCTATTGCCGCAGGGACGGTGGTTTTTATAAATCCGCTGTTGCCTTCAAATTTTTCAAAGATTTTTTTATAATCCATAAAAAGCACTTTCTATAGTTATACTATACGATCTTGCCGCGAAAAAAACAATAGGTATCTTTCATTTTCCCCTGGGTTTGACCCTAAAGAAGTCAACAACCGAGCGCCCGTACTCACGGGAATCGATGCTGTCGAGCAAAACACTAACAGAATCCCTTTTATTATCTTTACGCGGTCGATGAAGCATTATAATGCTTTCATCTGAAACAAGCGCGGAGCTTGCTATGCGCCCCAGAAGCTCCCATTTGTACTGATACGGAAACGGCGGATCCAGAAATATAAGATCGTACATGCCTTTGGCTCGCTGCACATACAACTCCGCGCTGATAAAGCGGCAGTGTATCCTGGCAGGGGAGATCGCAACGTTTTGCAGCAGGGTCTTTCGCTTGAGCGGATCGTTTTCCACCGCCTCGACAGGGGCCGCCCCGCGAGAGGCAGCCTCAAGGGCGATGATGCCCGAGCCGGAAAAAAGGTCAAGAAAGGATCGCCCGGAAAGGTCCCCCAGGCAGGCAAACACCGACTCGCGCATCTGATCCATGCTGGGCCTGATAACCCCTTCCGGCACCCGAACCCGCCTGCCCCGCAAAGCCCCGCCGGTTATCCGCAGGGCAGCGCTATGCGCCATTCGGCATCAGTTCCCTCCCAAAAGGCTGTTCAGCTCGGCGGAGCTGACCACGGGGTCGGCGCTGCTCATGTCCGAGGACTGCTCCGCCTCTTCGATGACCTTCCGCCGGGCGTCGCTTGCCTCGCGCAGCGCGGTGATTTTTTCGCGGATATCGGGGTTGGCGCTGATGGAAAACGGGCCGGATTCCACGGCAAATTCGGTCAGAAGCTGGCTGAGCTGCCACTCGGCATCCGAAGCGTAGGAAAATTCGCCGTTTCCGCCGTACTGATCGCCGCCGTCGGCAAGCACGCGGGCAAGCAGGGCGAGTATCTTGTCGATAAACACGAGGTCTTCCAGGCATTTTTCCAGGAACAATTCAGCGGGGGGGCTCAGGTGCAGGGTGTCCCGCACCATCTTGATACGCATGTTTACCAGGAAAATAGTGTCCTGGAAGCCGGTGCTGTTCATACCATTAATCATCGCTTAAATACAGCTTTTTGGTAACCCGTGCGACGAGTTCCTCAAAGCGCCGGCTTTCCGCGCGGACGACGCTCGCAAAAGAATCGTCGGCGGCCTTGCCAAGCACCTGTTCCATTTCAGCGGCATTGCGGAAGGTTGACTTCCTGAACGGGTCCAGGTAATCCTTTGCCTTGTTCTCGTACACCTGCCTGCTGATCCAGCCGCTGGTCTGAACGGCGGCATCAAGCTCCTTCTTGAGAAAATCCGCGCCGACGGACTTGCCGCCGCCTTCCATCATGGCAAGGACAGCCCAGGCGTGGCGAGCTTTGTCCACGGGGTATTCATCGTGCCAGCGGTCGTAGCAACGGTGGATGTCATCCCAGCTTGCATACTTGCCCATGACGATGTCCTGCCGCAATTCATCCACACGAAAAGCCGGCACGATCTGGCCGCCCATGTTTACCCATTCGGTTACCCTTTGCCCGGGCGAAGCCGCGTCAAGCAAGGAGCGCAGCCCGGCGTAATCAAGGTTCCTGTTGCTGCCAGCGTCGATAAAAACGGCGATAGTTCTTGCCGCGTACCAGCGCAGCATCTGGCGGTAGGCGGCTATGGCGGCAAGCGGATTGATGGCCACCTGTTCCCGCTTTCCCTTTTCCATGTGGCGGCAGCGGATCATGCGGATGTCGTGGAAATCGCTGGTTCCCGCCATGTCCCCCGCCGAGAAGCCCGCCTCGCCAAGCCAGCCTTCCAGCAGGGAAAGGGCGGATATTATTTCCTCCACCGTATCCGGCGCCAGATACTCGGCCTCGATGTGCTGGACTTTTGTTTTGCGGCGGTCACGGGTTCTGGTTTTCCATGTGTTCCTTTCAAGGGCGTAAAGGTTGTGAATCCAGTAATACGCCGGCATCACCTCTAGGCGGTTTTTGCTGACGTTGTTGCTTACCAGGGAAAACGGCAAGGGGATGTCAAGCTCCGCCGGATAGTCTCCCTTGGCGATGATGGCAAACGAGGCAAAGTTGCAACTGTGCTTGAGCGTCACGGCGAGGCCGGGCCAAAAGCCCCGCTTTGCACGTATCTCCCCGTTGGGAGCCCTGCTGTTGTGGTTGCTGCCGATGGTCGCCGCGGCAGCGATGTTCGACATCCCCTGCACCAGGCTGGCTATGAGGAAGGAATTGTTGTGGTGCTGCTCGTGCACGGGGAAGATGAGGTTGTTCAGTATCTCGCAGCAGGACACCGTAGAATTGTCGCCCAAAACCGAATGGATCAGCCTCGCGCCGTATTTCAGGTTGGAGTTCCTGCCCATGACAAAGCGAACCGCCTTCGAGCCGTAGAAAACGTTGCAGTGGTAGCCGACGATGCCGTTCACCAGTTCCACCCCCTCGCCGATCTGCGTGGGCTCGTCCTCCGAGGAAAATATCGTCAAATTCTTTAGCTTGTTTGCGCCCTTGATATAGCAATGGCTGCCTATCGCCACGTCCTTGATGATCGCGCTGCTTTTGATGACGGTATTTTTGCCAACAGTTCCGTAGCTGCCCCGGTTGCCGCCGTAACGCTCCTGGGTAATGTGCTTCAGCCTGGCCGCCAGGCCGGTGTCGTCGCGGTACGCGGCCCAGAGAAAGGCATCCGCGGGTATCATGCTTTCAAAGGGAAGTATCGAGCGTCCGCCCGCCTCGTTCATCACGTCAATCCATATCCGCACCTCTTCATCCTCGCCATCCCTGATGGTGCCGTTGCCGAATTTGGCATGGTTGGTTGTCTGCATCTCGTCCACGCGGGAAAAAATGCAGGCATCGCCGATGATGTAATGGGATATATACGCGCAGTCATGTATGGCAACGTTGTCGCCTATGTCGCATGAGATAATCGTGCTGTTCCATATCCCGGCAAACACGCTGAAATCGTGGTACTTCAGAACGGTCTTCTTGAGCACCCCCAGCCGCACCAGCCCGAAAAAATTGGACCTGCGGATCAGCGCCGGGTCGAAGGGATCGCAGACAAGGAAATTGTTCCAGCCGGCGCAGTAATTCCCGTTTTGTATGAGTATTTCCATTTCGCCCGGCGTTAGGTTGCGCCATGCCTTGTCGCTCTGCTGGGCGTTGCGCAGCCAGTACTCGTCCTTGCCGGGGGGCAGATACGCGGCAGGGATAAAGTCGTAGCCGTAGCGATCGGGCGAAATTTCCATCAATGCAATGCCCCCCTCAATTGATGACCTGCCGTGAAAATATCCGCTCGAATGCCGAGCCTGGCTTTTTAAGCTCCCGTGATCCACGGGTAATTTTGCACAGGGAAATGCCAAGGTCCTTGGCGATCACCCGCTGGGGCACTTTGTGTTTGAGCGCCTTGACCAGCGCCCAGCGGGCGGCGATATCCGCCAGTTCCGCAGGGGTCAGCAGGCAATACAGAAACTCCTTTACCAGGCAGTTGTCGTTGGTCTTTGCCAAAGCTTGCGCTAACTCGACGAGGTTTTCCTCCACTCTGGGATCGTCGATGTTCATAATACCAGTATAGCATACACCTCTTAAAATAGTATACCATTTTGTCAGTATGAAGGCCAAAAAACCAGTCTACCGCTGCTCTTCCTGCGGCCACGAGGAACCCAAATGGCTGGGCCGCTGCCCCGAATGCGGCGAATGGAACACCTTGCTCGAAACCGCCCCCGACGACGGCAGAGGCTCCGGCAGCCGCAGGGGAAAAGGCGCCGCCCTGCCGCAATCGTGGCCCCTCGCCTCGGTGGAAAGCAGGGACTCGGGGAGAATTTCGTCGGGCATTACCGAGCTTGACCGGGTCTTGGGCGGCGGGATCATGAAACGCAGTGCCATTCTCGTCGGCGGCGAGCCGGGCATCGGCAAGTCCACCCTGCTTTTGCAGACGGCGGCAGCCGCCCAGACCAAGGGCAGGGTGCTGTATATCTCCGGCGAGGAATCCGCCTCGCAGATAAAGCTGCGGGCCGACCGGCTGGGCCTGTCAACGGAACGGGCCAGCGACCTTGAGCGGATCGAGGTTGTCTGCACGGGAAACCTTGAGGAAATCGAGATGGCCCTGAACGCGGTAAAGCCCTCGCTGGTCCTGGTCGATTCGGCACAGACTCTTTTTTCCAGCGAGGCCGGGCTGGTGCCGGGCAGCGTCAGCCAGATGAAGTACTGTTCCTACGAGCTGGTCTCCTGGGTCAAGGAACACGACGCGGCGCTGTTCCTCGTGGCGCACGTTACCAAGGAGGGGATCATCGCCGGGCCGAAGATGCTGGAACATCTGGTGGACGCGGTGCTGTACTTTGAGCAGAACGACAAAACCGCCGGGCTTTCGGGCGGCCAGGACTGCCGTTTCCTCCGCGCCTCAAAAAACCGCTTTGGCTCAATCGACGAGATCGGCATTTTCACGATGGGGGAAAAGGGCCTTGTCCCGGTTGACGACACGGGGGCGCTTTTTTTGGTCAAACGGGAAGGAGAGCTTCCCGCCGGGGTAGCCATAGCCGCGGTGCTGGAAGGCACCAGAACCATCCTCGTGGAGATTCAGGCGCTGGCCATTCCCGCGAAAGGGGCGGTCAGCAGGGTTTTTTCCGACAAAATCGACTCCGGCAGGGTTTCACGGGTATCGGCCACACTGGAAAAGCACCTGGGACTGAAGCTTTCCGACCAGGACCTCTATGTAAACGTGGCGGGGGGCATCCGCATCACCGAGGTCGGCGTGGAGCTTGCCCTTGCCTGCGCCCTGTACTCGGCCCGGACCGCCCTTGCCCTGCCCGCAAGCCTCGCCATTGCCGGGGAGCTTTCCCTCACCGGGGAACTGCGCCCCGTAAACCGCCTTGCCGGGCGCGTAAAAACGGCAGGAAACCTCGGTTTTGAGGCCTTCCTCTGCCCTTTCCCCGAAGCCTCCGCCGAGGGGGAGCCGGACCCTGCCATCAGCCTTAAGGCAGCCAAAAGCATTAAATCGGCGGTAAAACTGATAGTGGGAACATAATAGGGACTAGGGACTGGGGATCAGGGACTAGGGTTTTTGTTCCCCATTCCCCAGTCCCTAGTCCCCAGTCCCCAAAAAAAACGCTTGACAGAAATCAAAAAAAGCTCTATGCTTCAAAAAGTATAGGTTATTTTTTTGGAGATTGTTTGCGAAAGCCCACACATGGATTGGGCACTGGATTTTGGTCTAGGGGTTCTGGTTTTTTTTCTTCTCGCCGCTTTTCTTTCCCATGCAACAATCATAACAACTGCATCTTTTTTTCCCGGTTGACATAACAGGGGAAATTTGAGTCGCCCGCTTTTGCGGGCGGGATATTAGGACGAAAGTCCAACAAGCGCAAAGCGCCGGCGGGTCTCCCTGCGAACGCTTTGCACGCAACGCGCCCGGACGCATTTCCGGGAAAAGGATTTTTTTCAATGGGCAAGAAACTGTATGTCGGAAACCTTTCCTACAACACCACCGAGGACAGCCTGCGCAACATTTTCGCCGGCTATGGCAACGTAGCATCCGCGAAGATCATCTTTGACAGGGAAACCGGCAATTCCAAGGGATTTGGCTTTATCGAAATGAGTACCGATGACGAGGCAAACGCGGCCATAGCGGGAACAAACGGAGTTGAACTGGACGGGCGGCAGATCCGCGTCAACGAGGCGATGGACAAACCCCGCCGGAACGATCGCGGCGGCGGCAACTGGTAAACGCATAACCAAGCCGTTCCAGTACCTTTTCTGGAACGGACGTCTGATCCCAGTATATTTTTCTCAAGGGGCACGCCATGGACGCTATTCTGGAAGAAGTGGGGAAGATCGGCATCGTGCCGGTGATAAAGATCGACGATGCGGAACAAGCGGTGCCCCTGGCGAAGGCTCTGCTTGCGGGAGGCATCCCCTGCGTGGAGCTTACTTTCAGGACGGCGCAGGGCGAAGATGCCATACGGCGCATAGCCGCCGCGATGCCGGAAATGCTGGTGGGGGCAGGCACGGTGCTGACCACCGACCAGGTTGACCGGGCCGTTGGCGCGGGGGCAAAATTCATCGTCAGCCCTGGCTTCAACCCAAAAGTAGTCGCGCATTGCATCAAGAAGGGTGTCCCCGTAACCCCCGGCTGTTCCACCCCGTCAGACGTTGAGCAGGCCATTGAATTCGGCCTTGAAGTGGTAAAGTTCTTCCCGGCGGAGCAGGCCGGGGGCATCGACTACATCAAGGCGATCTCGGCCCCCTACCCCGCCATGAAATTCATGCCCACGGGCGGCATCAACGCCGGCAACATCGCCAAGTACATGAGTTTTGACAAAGTCCTCGCCTGCGGCGGCTCGTGGATTGCCACCGCCGAGCTTATCAATGCCGGCGAATTTGGAAAAATCACCACCCTGTCGCAGGAAGCGGTGCTGAACCTTCTGGGGCTTTGCATAGCCCATGTCGGCATAAACGCCGGGGCAGAGGAAGCGGCGGCGAATGCGGCGCGGCTGATCAACACCGTGTTTGGCTTTGCCCTGAAAGACGCAGGCGGCTCCATTTTTGTCGGGGACGCAATCGAACTGCTAAAAGCCAACGGCCCCGGCTCCCACGGGCACATCGCCATCGGCACCAACAGCATCCCGCGGGCGCTGGCCCACCTGGAACGCAACGGCATACTGTTTAACTACGACAGCGCGAAAAAAGATTCTCAAGGCAAGGTATCGGCGGTTTACCTGAAAGAGGAAATCCTCGGCTTTGCCGTGCACCTGGTTCAGCGCAAGTAATGGCATGGAAGAAGAGGTTAACGCAGAGGTTGTATTCCACGCTTATTTTTCTGTCTACCAGAGTGGGTAAAGTCCAAACCTTATTCTAAACAATATAGCCTGCATGGTCGTTCAAGAGCTGATTATAACATGATATGGAAGAACAAATGAGAGTGGACATTAGTGGGCAGTATCTACCAACAGTAAAAAGAGATGCCAACTCTTATGAAGAGTTGATTAATAAAGGTTCTATTTCCCTAACAGAGTTTGTAAGATTTGGCAACAATAGATATTTTGAGATGGAAATAGATTTATATACTTTGCAGAAATATAATACTATTAAAATACACAGCCTGGAATTTGAATTTGACGGACAAAAAAAAATAATTAACGTAAATAGAACTATAAGATTTGATATAAATTATTCTCTTGATAAAGGTGAGGTTATAACACAAGAAGATAACTACCTTGTTTCAATTGCAAAAACAAGGCCTATTAAAACGGATTTAGCTTATCGCCTCTATGTTTTGAAAGAGCGTTTTCTTAGAAGGAGGTGATACAAGAGTGATTAACACCAAATCGGACAAAACGAAGCAAATACGATGAGGCCAGTAAACCGCCTTATCCTGCCAAGTAACGGTACGC
Organism: Treponema sp.; assembly: GCA_031273185.1. The sequence continues at coordinate 22,985 of JAISSG010000133.1, forward strand.
CCGGGCGCTATGCGTGGCCTTTATTCGGCGAACACCGGGCCTAGGTCTATTTCCAGGTCAGGAAAAATGCCGACTTTGGCGGTGTCTGTGGAACGGTAAGTATGGGGAAATATTACGGCATCCTTAAAATCATACACGTGCAGGGTCTTGTGCTCAGGGTCAAGCACCCAGTATTCGCGGACACCCGCCTCTTGGTACAACTGGAATTTCCTTTGCATTTCGATAGCCGTATTTGAGGGGGACAGAATCTCCGCGACCAGGTCCGGCGCTCCCCTGCCGCCTTCTGCGCCGATTTTTTTCCTGTCGCAGATAACGGTTATATCAGGCTGGACAACGGTGTCATCGCTTTCGTCTTCCGCATAAAAAAGCCGCACGTCAAAAGGCGCGGGGAACACTTTGCATGGTTTTCCGGTAAGATACACCGCTAGTTGTTTTGCCAGTTCCATGAGGATTGACTGATGATAGGTATTCGGCGCGGACATGGCATACGCTTCGCCATAGATAATTTCATAGCGTTCATGCTCGGCCAGCTGCCATTCTTTGTAATCCGCGTAGGTATAATATTTATCCAGAGCCAAAGCTCCCTCTGTGTGCGCCATGCAGTAAGCATAAACCAAAACAAGAAGCCGGTCAACGGAACGGGAGGAATGCCAGGCACGACAAGCAACGGTACGCCAGGGCGCGAAAACCGTTCCGCTTGATACTGCCCAGCCTGCCAAAGCCCGGCGGCTTTTTCCGGTCAAAACGTTCAGCGTCCGAGGAGCCAAAAGCGGCGATAAAGATTCCCCCCTCGGCAAGCAGCGGCGGCAGGGAATCCCAAAGGGCGGCAATCTGATCGGTGGCCTGGGAATCTCCGGCTTTTTTTGACAGCGGCTTTTGCGGCAACAGTTCGGGGAAGGCCGCTATGAGGGAATATTGTGGCGCGGCTTTTTGCTTGTTAACCAATAATGTCGATACAGTTAGCGATATTACCTCCGCAAGCGCGGCCCTGCCCAGCCATAGGTCTACGGCGGGGACAACAATCGCCTGGGGGATGTTGTGCCGCGCCGCCTCCAGCGCAAGGATGTTCCTGCCGGAGAGAACGAGCGTCCGGGGCTGATCGCCGCGCAGAAACTCCAGCAGCCAGCGGGGGAAAAAGCCCTGCCCCGGCTCGTGGACCAGCACATTGCCGTTGGCGGCATCATTTTGGGCAATCAGTTTTTCCAACGCGATGCGGCGGGCGAGTTTTGCCGCCGCCAATACCGCGCCGCCGGGCGCGTCAAAGCCCGAAGCCCCGTGGATAGTCGCAATGCGGACATCGATGTCCTCGATGCGGCAGGCGGCAGAGGTGCGGGCATACGACGGATACCGCTCAAGAAAACTCCCGTCCGTGGCAGGCAGTTCATCCGTTTTTTCGCCACTCACTGCCCTGTACACAAAAACGCTGTGGCCGGGGCCTTTTTTCTCCAGTGCAAGTTCCGCACCGGCGGCGGCGATCTGTTCCCGGAAAAAATCCGCCAGCGTATGCACCACCACGATCACCACCTTGCCGCCGGGGTTCAACAGCCGTGCGGATCGGCGGACAAAATCCTCCAGCACCGGCGTTCCCGCCTTTGCGGGTATGTTCGACAGAATTATGTCCCAAGGCGGCGGCCCGGCGAGCAGTGGCTCGGCATACGCCTCCAGCGTCGAGGGGGCCACACCGTTCTTTGCCGCATTGTGCAGTGTGATCAGCCGCGCCAGTTCGTCCCGGTCCTGGCAGCAAACATAGGCCGATGGGAAAATCGCCGCCGCGCATATCCCGATAACGCCGACACCGCAGCCAGCGTCCAGCACCCGGCGGGGCGGCGGCGTTCCCGCAGCCCGGTCATCGTCCACAAGCCGCGAAAGCACCGACAGCAAGAACTGCGTCCCCGCGTCAATGCTGTCGGAACTGAACAGGCCCTGGGAAAGATCGAAACTAAAATTTATGCCGCGAAATTTGAAGGGGACGGTTTTGTTGACAAAATGTGAAACCAGATGATCGCCAGCAATATCCGCCATAACCCGGCGATCAGGTATTTACCCGCTCCACATACTCGTTGGTTTCGGTGTTGACCAGTATCTTTTCGCCCTGCTTGATGAACAGCGGAACCCGCACGGTCAAGCCGGTCTCGGTCGTAACTGGCTTGGTCGCGCCTGAAACCGTGTCGCCCTTGACGTAGTTCTCGCTTTCGGCAACGGTAAAAACCACCTTGTAGGGGATTTTGATGTCAATCACCCTCCCCTCCCAAATGGTCAGTTCGTACGAGTCCCCTTCCTTGAGGTAAAACTTCTTGTCCTCATGATCCGCAATGGACACCTCGTGCTGGTCGTAGGACTCGCTGTCCATGAAGTGATAGTTGTCCTGATCCGCGTACTGGTACTGGCAGGTGTGAATATCAACCTGGGCATCCTCAACTTCCTGCTGGGTGGGGATGGTCAACGAAAGGACAGACCCGTCCTTAATGCTTTTCATTTTGATACGCGCAACAGCAGTGCCCTTTCCGGGATTGTGAAATTCCCGTTCGACCACCAGAAAAGGCTGCCCCTTCTGCAAAAGACAACTTCCCTTGACTATATCTCCGCCTCGAATCATCGTTTCCTCGCTTGAGTTTATTTGTATGGGATTTCCCCAACGACTGGCAAATACCGTTTTACTATAGCTTTTTTTTGATTGCGTGTGAAGGGGTGAATTCGATGACAATTACCCCATTGCGCCTACTGTTTCCCCCGTCCGTACGTATTGCCGGAGTGTCCAAAAACTGTTATATTTTAACTAGAGGTAACGAAATGGCCGCCAAAGTCAAACCCGTGCAGCCCACGGAGATAAAAGACAAGAAAATCATACGCGAAGTCATTGAGGAGATTCGCAAACCCATACCCGCCTCGGTTTATCGAAAACACGAGAAAAAATCCGAATACCTGGAGAAATTTTTAAAATAACAGCAATGCGCCAGAAAAAGAACTACATAATCTAAAATACCCTTTCCGTACTATACCAGCCATGAAAATAGCAAAACTGGCGGTTGACAGCAATTTTTCAAAAAAGTACAACGGTATTGGAACCTTTATGATCGGCTATGCGGAACATTTTGCATGGGCGTGCAATGCAACCTATTGCGCCGCCCGTTTCCTGACAGTAGATGCCGACATAGAACATGACAAAGGTGTACTTGTTTTTTATGAAAAAAACGGTTTCATTCCCAACGCCGAACTCTACAACAAGAACCGCAAAACAATCAGCATGAGAAAAGACCTATACAAGTAGTGGTTGGAAATTTTGTGCCTGCTACCCCTGTGCCGTCCAGGTTTTTCTGCTACACTGCCATTTTAGCGTGGTGATACCATATATGGCTTGGACAACCGGCTTTTCTTATGCTACACTGGCACACTATGGGTAACGTCTACGCGGAAATCACTATAAAAAATAGCGGCGATGTGACTAATGTCGGACGCGGCATTATTTCGGATAAGGATGTCCGTTCCCTTACCGTCACCGCCCTTGTCGATACCGGCGCGACTACCCTTGCCATCAATGAGGGGATGTGCCAGCAATTGGGCCTTTCCATTGAGAAAACCAGTACCGCCTCTCTGGTCGGCGGACAGAAAGCGATCTGCAAAATCACCGAGCCGGTCAGGATTATCTGGAAAGACCGCGATACCGTTTGCCGCGCATGGGTACTGCCCGGTGAAGACGAGGCCCTCCTCGGCGTCATACCCCTGGAAGATATGGACCTTATTGTAGACCCAGGACGCAATGAACTGATCGGTGTCCACGGCGATATAGTTATGGGGCGTATAAAATAAAAAACGTGGATTTCGGTTGTATGAGCATTATAAACCGCTCGGCTTCAACTAAACCCAAATTTTTTATTAAAGTATTCATACCTTATTGAATTGTCGTATAAAATCAAGAGGATTTGTTAATTTTATTTCGGGAATTTCTTTATTCAATATTTTTCCAAACACACGCTATACGCGGCACCATCGACGCTACACCAAGCAGGCTTGGCTGGTATCTGCTGTCACCTAATGGGGAATGGGGAGAAGGCCGGAATTGCCGTTCCCTTCTCCCCGCTCCCCATTCCCAAAGTTACGGCCCGGTCGCCGCCACGTTAAGGACAATTCCAGTCACAGGTTGATCCTGCACGAAAATCTGAGGACTCGGGTTAATCCATTGATCAAAAAGCCGTTGTCCCCCCTGCGTGCTTGGATAGCCCGTTACTACAAAAAATATTTCCGTAGAGGCATCAAGGGACCCAAAGGTTATTAACCAAGGGGCGTTCGCTCCGGGTGAAGTAATCGAGGTTTTGCCAAGCGACCCGCCCACTCCCTGAACTCTATAGGCCGTGATGAGCACATAAGGCACCGGGTTTCCGTTGAAGGTGACATCAATGGTGCCGCTCAGGGTAACGGGCACGATATCCCCAAAGCTAAGGCTTATTCCTCCCACGTCTTGGTTATGCGCGGAAACACTGGTAAAATTTCTCGTAAAGAGTGTGTCCCCGCTCCATCTGCTTGGATATCCGCTTATTTCAAGCAGTATTCCCGTAGGGGCATCAAAAGCCCCAAAGGTTATTGACCAGGTGTTCGCGGGCGAGAAAACCGAGGTGTCGGCAAGGTAGTCCCCTCCCCCTCCTCCTCCCTGAGCTTTACGGGCCGTGATGAGCACATAAGGCACCGGGTTTCCGTTATAGGTGACATTAATGGTGCCGCTCAGGGTAACGGACTGTATGCTGACCGTGCCGAGGTCGCCTACATTGGCGTTTTCGTCGGGAATGTTCGGCTGGGCCTGAATAGGCACCGAGTAATTGCCGCCGCCGCCGGCGGGCCTGACGGTAAGCTCGAACTCCCCTGTCGAGGAAGAAAAGCCGGTGTTTTCGTACACCGGGATGGACCAGTTGAGGGTTGCCGTCGTCCCGCTGACACTGCTCATGTTTATCTTGTTTTGGCCGTACCACGAGTCACCGGCAGCATAGCCCCTAACGTTGATGTATACCCTTTGCGGCGGGCTGGAGATGCCGGTCAGGGTAATCGTGCCGGTGATATCGCCGATTTTTTCGCCCAGGTCCTCGCCGGCTATCATAAGATTCTGGGTATAGATCACCGTGTCGGCGGTTACTATGTCAATGCCGGAAAAGGGCTGCGTCAGCGCCGCTGTCCTGTAAAAAGGGGTGAGATATACCGAAACAAATTCGGCATAGGTGAATCCCACCCCTTCGGTGAACCATTCGTCCAGGGTCATTTGGGAGACATCCTCAAAAACCCCGTAAAACAAGTCGCCCAGCCTGTGGGAAAAAGAATAAGGCCTGAAGCTGGAGAAATCCATGACAGGATTGGGGTTGGCGGAAAAATCAACCGAGGCCGTGGTGATGAATGTTGCGCCGAAGTTATTATAAAAGACCACATACCACGAGCCGGTTCCACCCCAGGGGGTGCCGGAGGGCACTTCAGCCAGGCCTACGGTTACCGTTCCGTTTTGTATTGTTCCCCCGCCATGTATCCCAGACGGTGTGGAAAAAATTGGGTTGATAATTTCGTCGGTAGAAAACAGCCATAATTGAAGTTGCATTCCATCGTCATAGGGCAGCCCGTTAATAGTAACGGAAGCCGTACTCTCGCCCGGGCCGTTAGCCTGTACCTCGGCGGAAAAAGCGCTTGTCGCGGCGGCCAGCGCCGACGCTGCCCCGTCCACGGCATTCTTTGAAGCGTTAGAATTGCTTAACGCGGCAACCGCGCTGGTATAGGCCGTGTTAAAGGGCGACCATTGCTCCGCAGTGGCCCAGGATGAACCGATGGGCGCCTGCGCCGCGCTTGCGGCAACCAGAACCTGGGCCTTCGCCTGGTCCGCGGACTCAATCGCCTGGGTTAACGCGGTTTTGTCCGGGATTGTTCCGTGTTGTTTGGCCGAGGAAAAAGCGTTTATGGCGGCCACAAGGGCGAGATAGGGAGCGTCAACGTTGCCCGTGGCGTTTTGCGCCGCGCTTATCGCGCTGTTCAGGCTGGCAAGATCGCCCTGGCTGACCCAGAAATCGACCGGGCCGATATCGTCGCCGTTTGCCGCGCTGGTTTGCACCCCTTGTTTCGCGGCGTTTGCCTCCGCGACCAGATCGGCGAGCTCTTCCGAGGTAAAGCCTGCATTTTTTGTCCCGGTACCTCTCGCGCCCTTAAAGGCGGTTATCGCCGCGTCCAGAACGCCCGTCGCCGCGTCCACCGCCTGCTGATTCATGGCGGTGTTGCGGACGCTAATCGCCGCGTCAATCGCCGCCTGGAAAGTTCCCATTACCGAGGCGGTAACCCAGTACCTTCCCTGGGCCACATTTGCCGCAGCCGTGTCTACGACGACCAGGTCTTTCTCCGATTCCGCTTCGGCGATTTTGGCGGCAAGGGCGGTCATGTCTATCGGCGCGGCGGTTCCAGCCTGCTTCGCGTTTCTAAACACGGTTATCGCGCTCTCCAGGTTCGCGGCTGCGGTATTAACAGCCGCCTGGCTTCGGGCGGTAAGAAGGACGGTCTCGGCCGTGGCGATGGCCGCGTCAAAAGTTTCCCTAACGGGAGACGTAACCCAAAATATTCCAAGCGGAACATCGGTACCGTTAGCGGAAACGCGCGTGCCGTCACGTTCCGATTCCGCTTCGGTGATTTTTAGCTGAAGATCGTCGGTATCGACATTCCCTTCGCGTCCAGGCTCCTGCGGGCAGGCCACCAGGATAAGTAATCCTGCCAGCGCTCCCCACAAAGAAACAGCGTTAAAAGATTGTAAATGATAGTAGTAGCAATTATTTAGTTTGGGTGGCTGTCCTACACATTATAGATAAGTCGGAAAGGCGTATTAACAATGCACATTCTGTTTGTAGACA
>JAISSG010000008.1 GCA_031273185.1 Treponema sp.
GTCGCCCAACCTGCTTAATTCTTCCAAACGATCATTTTCGTCAAAAAAACCTTTCTGTTTCATAGATTACATTTTATCACATTATTTATTTTTTAGCTAGGGTTTTTAGAGGTTCCCTACTGTAAATATAAATGGGGGTAATTGTATGAAAACATGGAAACACGGAATTATTGGCATTATAGCCGTTCTTGCCATTATTGCCCTTGCATTTACCGCTTGTCCCAATGATGACAATAACGGCGGTAAAAGAACAACCCCAGCAGTGGAAATGGTACGCATTGAAGGCGGAACTTTCCAAATGGGCAAAGGCTTGGGAACAGCGAACGCTGGAAACGTACCCCCCGTGCATACCGTAACGCTGGATGGCTTTTACATGGGCAAATACGAAGTAACGCAGGGACAATATCAGGCCGTAATGGGTGAGGGTGCAATGCCTGAGAATATTGTTGAATTCAATAACGGTACATACGGCAAAGGAAATAATTACCCCATGTACTTTGTAAGCTGGTATAACGCGGTAGAGTTTTGCAACGCATTGAGCGTATTGGAAAGATTGACGCCCTATTATACAATCAATAAGGAACAGTGGGATCCCAATAACACACAAATTAGTGATGGGCGTAGATGGCTGGTAACGCCGAATGCAACCGCCAACGGCTACCGCCTGCCCACCGAAGCCCAATGGGAATATGCCGCCAAAGGCGGGAACACAGGCGAAACATTTACCTATTCGGGAAGCGATGACCCTGACACAGTGGCATGGTATTTAGGAAATACTTCCCAAGAGGTAGGAACAAAAGCCCCCAACGGCTTAGGTCTGTATGATATGAGCGGAAACGTAAGCGAATGGTGCTGGGACTGGTACGGACCTTATCCAGACTATGAAGAGACTGATCCAATGGGCGCGTCCGGGGGGGCTAACCGCGTGACACGCGGCGGGGACGGACGCTATCCGCAAGACACCGTTCGTTCCGTGTACCGGAACAGTAGCAACCCGGACAACTGGTACTACTACATCGGCTTCCGTCTTGTCCGCCCCTAGTTTAACAGGCTCAGGAAAATAATGGGAAAGCCATTTATTGTTTTAGCAATTTTTGCTCTGACGTTGACATCCTGTAGTAAAAAAGAAGCCGTTTCCGATACTTATGTTCCCTATTTATCGGATATTACCAACGCATTTTATCCAACCCATGTGGTTATAGAACGGCGAAACGGGGTATTTCTAATGTCCGTACTTGCGGAGCCTAATAACACATCAAGAATATTATTGCATCTCGATCTTGGAAAAACAGTCCAACTGTTAGGTTATAAATACGCGGGGAATGATAACACCGATGATACTACATGGTATAATATACGTACCAAAAATGACACTACTGGCTGGAACACCAAAGACTATTTCCTGGATATTACCGATATCGATCAATCGTCAATCGCAATGAACAAGATTGATTTAAAAAAATTCGATATTGGATAAAAACGGCCAAAATCATTTAATTGAAGCAGCGGGAGAACACTCTGAATTTAGACTTGAATATGGCATGAATATTGTGGAAATAAATTATTTTCGTAAAGATTATGAATTTGACGGTGATTTTATGTATGATTATAAATATTGGCCAAATTTATATTTTCTAATGGATATTTATGCAGAGAAAAAAATAAATAACTTCCCATCAATATTTTTTAATGAAAATAGACGAATAAACAATAAAAATGGCATTGCTTTCGTTGATTCGTTCTGTTTTGCGGCTAATGAAGCTGAAGATCAACGATTAATGCGAATGTTGTTTTTTTCTACAAATAATTATAATAATATAACGAGCAAAATAAAGAAAAAGGTTCTGTTATTTGGGATTATCATAATAATGCACGAGAAAGATTTGGAACCGATTTGATTAACAATATGCATAACGCGAAAATAGCGAATGAGTGGTTTGCTGAAACAGAGGATATATTATCAGGCTTATTTATTGAATGAAAAATTACAAGGGAGAACATGCATTCTCCCTTGTAATTACAGAGCAAGTTGTTCGTAAAATACCTGAAAACAGATCGGTACATACCTAATATAATCAAAAAAATATTTACGGCTATTTAAGAGATGCCGAATTTAGGGCCGCATAGCGATCCATCGACCGGGCAGCGTGCGACACCAGACATTTTGCAGGCTGCCACCAGGCTACTCGTTGCTTGCGGACTGATCCCCAATCCCCGCGCCCGTTAATTACAGCACCGTTCCCGGATACAGAATCGTGTTTTTGGGGATGACGATGACCCCGTCAACGACGTAGTAGGAGCCGTAGTTGCCGTCGGCGCGGGCTATCTCGTCCACGCCGATTCGGCAGCCTTCGCCGATGCGGACGTTCTTGTCGATGATGGCCCCCTTGATGACAACGCCGCGCCCGATTCCCGCGTTGGGAATACGCGCTTCGGCGTTTTGCGCCTTTTGGATATCGGTCTCATAAAAGTCCGCCCCCATGCAGACCACTCCGTTGAGGCTGGAGCCGGTCTCGATAATGGTGCGTATGCCTACCAGCGAATTGGTGATGTTGGCGTTGGTAATGATGCAGCCCTCCGCGGCTATGGACTGGTTCAAGGTGCTAAAGTTCATCTTGGAGGGGGGAAGGTTCCGCCGGTGGGTGTATATGGGACGGTCCTCGTCATAAAAGTCAAACCTGGGTTTTACCGTGGTCAGTTCCAGGTTGGTCTCGTAAAAATTCCGTATGGTTCCAATGTCTTCCCAGTAATCGTCAAAGACATAGGCGTTAACCTTGAGTTTGCCGATTGCCATGGGAATGATTTCCTTGCCAAAGTCGGACAGATCGTTGGCAAGGCATTCTTCCATCGCTTTGGCGTTGAACACGTAGATGCCCATCGACCCAAGGAAGGAGTCCCCGCGGATTTTATCGGTGCTCAGTTCTTCAGGCGTCGCAAAGTCTGAAATATCCCTGGTTGGGCCTGGCTTTTCCAGGAATTCGGTTATCCGCTGCTGCTTGTCAACTTTAAGTATGCCCAGCGCGCTGGCGTCTTCCCTGCTTACCGTTGTGCAGGCAATGGTGATCGCCGCCCCCGAATCGATGTGCTTCTGCAAAAGCTCTTGCAGGTCCATGCGGTACAGTTGGTCGCCGGAGAGGATCAGATAATACGAGGGATTTTGGGTCCTGAAGTGGGAGAAATTTTTGCGGACCGCGTCGGCTGTCCCCTCGTACCAGCCGGAGTGCTCAAAGGTCTGCTCCGCGGCAAGAATTTCCACAAAGCCGTTGGTGAAGGCATCGAACAGGTAGGTTTGCCCTATGTGCAGGTGCAGCGAGGCGGAGTTGAACTGGGTCAGGATGTATATCTGGCGCAAACCGGCGTTGATGCAGTTGGAAATGGGTATATCCACAAGCCGAAACTTTCCGCCAAAAGGGACGGCAGGCTTCGCCCGTGACTGGGTAAGGGGGAACAAGCGGGTTCCCTTTCCCCCTCCAAGGACAATAGATAAAACTTCGGACATAAGGCACCTCCTACCGTAAAAAAACCATGATTTTCACACGAAACTTATCCCCCATCTTTTTACATTCTACTATATAATTAACAGTTTTGTCGATAGTTTTCGTAAAATTTCGTATAATTTCCATGATTATTTCATTTGTAACCGAAGGGCGTGCCACAGGTCCCAAAGTGTGCTACAATCTGCCCATGAACGCCCGGGAAAACCTTGACAGAATCCTCGAAAGCCCTGAATTTGCCCCTAACATTCTGGTGAACCGCCTGCTTCCGGCGATGGAAGGCACTTTTGCCCCCTTTCCGGCAGGCTTGGACGGCAGGATCGCCGCCGCCCTGCGGCGCAGGGGCATTGACCGGCTGTACACCCCCCCGGCGGAGGTCTGGGAAACGGCGCGGCAGGGCAAAAACGTGGTAGTGGTAACGCCCACGGCCTCGGGCAAGACATTGTGCTACAACCTGCCCTGCCTCCAGTCCCTGCTTGCCGACGAAACCGCCCGCTGCCTGTACCTTTTCCCCACCAAGGCGCTGTCCCAGGACCAGCAGTCCGAACTGAACGAGCTTACCGGCGGCGACGACGGCCTGAACCTGAAAATCGCCACCTACGACGGCGACACGCCGGAAAGCCTGCGGGTTTCGGCGCGGGATACTAGCAGAATCATCATCACCAACCCCGATATGCTCCACGCGGGGATACTGCCCAACCACCCCAAGTGGATAAAGTTCTTTTCCCGGCTCAAGTTTGTGGTGATTGACGAGGCGCACGCCTACCGGGGCGTGCTGGGCAGCCATGTCGCCAACATTATCCGTCGCCTCCGCCGCGTCGCCGCCTTTTACGGCTCGCAGCCCCAGTTTATCCTCTGTTCGGCGACCATCGGCAACCCACGGGAACTTGCCGAGGCTCTGATCGGGCTGGAGGTCTCGCTGGTGGACAAAAACGGCGCCCCACGCGGCGAAAAGCGCATCATCCTATACAACCCGCCGCTGGTCGATGCCGTGCAGGGCATACGCCGCTCGGCAATGACCGAAAGCCGCCGCTGGATGATTGCCCTCTTAAAGGCGGGCATCAAAACAATCCTGTTCGCCCATTCCCGCATCAAGACCGAGGTCGCCGCCTCCTACGTCAACGAGGATTTGGCAAACATTTTCACCGATAATTCCCGCATACGCGTCGAGCCGTACCGTGGCGGCCTGCTCCCCAACGAACGCCGCGAAATCGAACGGGGTCTGCGGGAGGGGGACATCCAAGGGGTCGTCTCGACCAATGCCCTTGAACTGGGCATCGACATCGGCGGCCTTGACGCATCGGTTGTGGCGGGCTTTCCCGGCTCGTTCAACAGCTTCTGGCAGCAGGCAGGGCGGGCGGGCAGGCGTGGCGGCACTTCGGTTTCCGTTTTCATCGCCACCGCGTCCCCCATCGACCAGTTCATCATGAACGACCCCAACTGGTTTTTCCGCAAAAGCGCCGAGGAGGGCCGTGTTGACCCGGACAATCCGTATATTCTCACCGACCACGTTAAATGCGCCTGCTTCGAGCTGCCATTTAGTGATGAGGAATTGGGACTGGGGACTAGGGATCAGGGAATAGGGAATGGGGAACAGGGACTAGGGACTAGGGAATTGGGACTGGGGACTAGGGAACAGGGACTAGGGAACAGGGATCAGGGATCGGAGGCCGGGGGTCGGCGTTTGGGATTCGATAAGGCTTCCGAGAACCACCCCAATAGTTCGGACAATAAACCCCAGTCCCCAGTCCCTATTCCCCAGTCCCCTTTTGATGCTAATGCCAAAGATGCGTTGGAGTACCTGGAGGAGGCGGGCATAGTGCGGCACGCCGGGGGCAAGTGGCATTGGGCGGATCGGTCGTTTCCTGCCGAGGGGATCAGCATACGCAGTGCCACCACGGACAACGTGGTGATCATCGACGTTACCGGCGGCAGGAATGCCGTCATCGGCGAGATGGACAGGCCCAGCGCCAAGGAGATGATCTTCAACAACGCCGTGTACATCCACCGTGGCAGACAGTACCTCGTCGAAAATCTGGACATCGAAAACCGCAAGTGCTTGGTTCGTGAAGCCGAGGTCAATTACTTCACCGACGGCCTGGTCAAAGTTGACATAAAGGTTTTAACCGAGGATCAAAGGTTTTTAGTAGGGACTAGGGAAGAATTAGGGACTGGGGATCAGGGACTAGGGACTAGGGAGTCGGACAACGAACCCCAGTCCCTAACCCCCAGTCCCCAGTCCCCACTTTTTGAAGTAGTCCTGTCAGACATATTGGTCCGTTCCCAGGTTGCCAAGTTCAAAAAGATACGTTTCCATACGCACGAAAACATCGGCTACGGGGACATCGACCTGCCGGAGGAGGAAATGCAGACCCGCTCGGTGGTTCTCCTGTTTGGTTCCGACAGCGAAGGGGGCAGGGCACTTGCGTCAATGGACGAAGGCAAGATGGGTGCGGCGCTTTCCGGCATGGGGACGCTTATTCGCAACATCGCGCCGATATTCCTGCTCTGCGACCCCCGTGACCTCGGCATAGCTGAACGGGTGCGAGACCCTCACTTTTACGTTCCGGCTTTGTACGTTTATGACAAATACCCCGGCGGAACGGGTCTTGCCGAGGGGCTGTCCCGTTGCGTTAACCAACTTTTCGATACGGTTAACGAAGCCCTTGCCTCATGTCCCTGCACATCGGGTTGCCCCTCCTGCGTGGGGCCTGAGGGAAACAAGGCAGCTACCCGCGAATTTGTCCAGGCGTTGCGCTTCTAAAGATAAAGGGGGTTTACAACGTGCCGCCCAAGCCGCCGAATGGCGCGGTGAAGCGTCTGCGGGGATCCTTTCAACCAAATAGAGATAACGATTTATGTGTTTTACAATACCCCTGAAAAATGGTAGTATAATTGAGGGCGTGCACATAGCCGAAGGAGGGTTCGATGTTTGCGGCGGAAAAAGTCAGGGATGAAATTGTCCGATGGATACGGGGTTATTTTGGCGATGGCGGCGGGAACCTGTCCGCAGTTGTCGGCATAAGCGGGGGCAAGGACAGCTCGGTTGTCGCCGCCCTGTGTGCCCAGGCCCTTGGCCCGGAAAGGGTTTACGGGGTGCTTATGCCCCGGGGCGAGCAGTGGGACCTTCATTTCTCGCAGGACCTGGTCAGGCACCTGGGCATTAGGCACAGCGTTATCAATATCGGCAAGATTATGGATTCGTTTGGCGAGGCGATGAGCGGCGGCGGGATGCCGCTGAACAGGCAGGCGGCGGTAAACACCCCCGCGCGGGTCCGCATGAGCGTCCTGTACGCGGTGTCGGCCATTGTCGGCGGGCGGGTTGCCAACACCTGCAACCTCAGCGAGGACTGGGTTGGCTATGCGACAAAATTCGGGGACGGCGCGGGGGACTTCAGCCCGCTGTCGCACCTGACGGTGACCGAGGTAAGGGCCGTCGGCAGGGCGCTGGGCCTGCCATCGCATATCGTCGAGAAAGTCCCCGAAGACGGGCTTACCGGCCTGTCCGACGAGGACAACCTTGGGTTCAGCTACGATGTTTTGGACAGGTATATCAGGGAAGGGATCTGCGAGGACGGGGCGACCAAGGAAAAGATCGACCGGCTGTACCAGGCCAACCTGCACAAGCTCAGCCTGATGCCCAGTTTTGAATTGGCCCCTAGCCGTTGATCTGCCGGTCTGTCAGCAGGCCTTTTTTCTTCTGTTCCCTGACATAGGCGGCATAAGCCTGGTCATAAATGGCAATGTGGCCGAATATCCAGTCCCTAAGGGTACGGACAAAGTTGTTGGGAACAAATTTCTTGCCTTCCTTGTGGTCCTTTGCGGCGTTCAGGATATTCATTGTCAGCAGGTCATGCTGCTCTTTATGGCTCTTGCATTCCGGGTATTTTACCCGCTCAAGGAGGGCCATCTCTGTGGCAAAGTGGAGCCGGACGTACTCCACCATGCGGCTCATGGTGTTCTTGAACACGGTTCCAAGCGCCATGTCACTGGCCGTGCAGGCCTGGTAAAGTTCGTTGGTTAATCTGACCAGTTCCATGTGCTGGCTGTCGATCATTTCGATGCCGACTGCGTATTTTTCCGACCAGCTTACCAGCGTCAGGGATGTTGCCCCGTTGGAAATGCCGTCTATTGTGTCAACTTTCGCACTCATGGGAAAAATATACCTAAAATCATAAAAAATAAAAAGGGGCACCCACGCACAGCAAGAACCACATGTTACGCTGATGGATGCAGCGGACACGAGAACAAGCGGACTCAGGCACGTCCAGCAAATGGCCTGGTCTGAAGATTATCTGGAAAACCTATTATTCCGTTCGGATTTCGCCTCGGCACCGCAAGCTTCATAGTGCGCTGGCCCTGCCGGGGATGGGGGGTGTGTGCCACGACAAACGCATGAAGCTAAAATGGCTCTGTTTTTATAAGAAATTTGTCTTAAAACACTTCACCCGTAAGTGCAAAAATGCGAGGTTTGGTGCTAAATTGCCAAAATCACTCTTCCTCTTGTGTTTCAGCGTCTTTATGCAAGGTGTTTTTGGGGAAATTTTGACTTTTCAGCTTTTTTCCAAGGAGCTAAAATGTTAATGCGTTTGTCGTGGGGCGGGGGGATTGCGTTCCCGTGTGAAATATC
>JAISSG010000039.1 GCA_031273185.1 Treponema sp.
CCCTACCGGCTTACCAACAACAGGAGCGCCACCGCCAGGCTGTACTTTGATATCAGCTTAGGCGAGGAAAGCCTCTCGGAAAGCGAGCGGAACATGGTTTTTTCATTCTCAAGCCCTGACCGGTTTGAATCTTACCGCGCGCGCAGGAACGAAATCTATAGTAAAATACCAGCAAACATGTACGACCGGAGCCGTACTGTAGATTTCGAAAAAGATTTTTAAGAAACCCGCTTTGGTTGTTTCTTGCGTTGGGGTTCTGGCCGGTAAAAAGGAATATGAGCATAATCAAGCCGGTTATTCTGTGCCTCCTCTTTTGCTCGGCCATCGCCTTTGGCAACGCGGTCACCGTTACCGTCACCGTCATCGACGAGGAGCTTGAGATACCCCTGGAAGGGGCCACGGTTGTTTCCTGGGACGGGAAAGAGCTGTTCTGCGATTCCGCCGGGAGGGTGGTGCTGGAAGTCCCCGGCGACCGCCCGGTGGCTGTCAGGATAAGCTATCCCGGCTATGAGGGCAGCCGCGTGGTTCTGCGGCCCGGCGTCGGCGAGTATACGGCGACCCTGCGGCTTGGCGGGGCAATGGAGGCGCAGGAACTGGTCATCGAGGCGACCCGGCCCGGTTCCAGCGAAACCGTCAGCGGCCAGAGCGTGGCGATTTCCGGCAGGGAGCTTGCCCGGCAGTCGGAAACGGGCATCCTGGAAGACGTGATGCGGGCGGTGAAGCTCCTGTCCGGGGTGGGGTATGCCGGCGACTACGCGACCTTGCCCTCGATCAGGGGCGGGGAGCCGGAGGACATCACGGCGGTGTTCGACGGCTTCTACGTGGAGCGGCCCTTCCACTGGGGCGGGGCCTTCTCTATCTTCGATCCCAAGATGGTGGAGAGCGCCCAGGTTTCCCACGGCGTTTTCTCCGCCCGCTACGGGCACACCATTTCCGGCCTCCTGGACATCCACGCAAAGAACCCCTCCGAGGACATGGCGGAGATGGACCTGTCGCTTTCCACCAGCGCGGTCAATCTCGCCCTCGCCTTTCCCCTGGGCAAATCGGGGGGGATGAACTTCATAGGCAGGGTAACGTATTGGGATCCCTTTATACAACTGGCAAAGCTCTTCTTTCAGGAGATTCAGTTTGTTACCAGGGCCCCCTATATCAGAAGCGCCGCCCTGGGAGCGTCATACGATTTTTCGCCGGAGCTTTCCCTTTCGGCAAACGGTTTCTTTGGCCTTGACGGCATAGCGGCTAAATATGAAACGACGGATTTTACCTGGAAGAACTGGATCGGCTTTCTGACCACGGCCTTAAGCTACAGCCCCCGGCAGAATATCCTGCTCAGGGCGCGGGTGGGTGGGGGGTATTACCAGAACGAGATGAACGGCATAGTCATCGACGAGATCGGGGAGATGATGTCCGGCGACCAGGAGATGCTTTTTTCCGACAGCACCGCCAATGCCCAGGGGCGTTTCGATCTGGACTGGGATTTGGGCAGGGGGTTTGTTTTTTCCGCCGGCGCGGAAGAGCGGTACAGCCGCTGGGAACGGTCCCGCCATGTTTCCCGCAAGAATGATAATCCCCTGGTAGCAATCAACATCCTGAATCAAGGGCTTGCGTCCTCGCTCTACGCAATCCTGGAATACAAAACCGCAGACCGCCGCTTCGGCCTGGAGGCGGGGATTCGGGGGGATCATTTCTTGCTGACGGGAGAGGGCTTTGTGCTCAAGGGCGTCCCGGAGGCAAACCCCCGGCTGAACCTCAATTACAGCGTCCTTGAGAACAAAGGGATAATCAGCGCGTTGACCCTGACGGCGGGAACCGGGCTTTTTTCCTCGGTGAACAGCTCCCTCCAGAATGCCGGCGCGCGCAACGGCATTGATCCGCTTGAGGCAATCCAGAACCGCTCATGGAACAGCGTCATCGGCGCCAAGCTTGACTTGAGCGAAGGGTATAGCTTTATCCTGGAAGGGTACGTCAAGCGTGTTTTCAGGCGCGCCTATACCAAAACCACCGACGTGGCGAACGTCCGCCAGAGCGATTTCTTTTTTGACGGCGAGGCCTTCATCTGGGGCTTTGACGGAATGCTGCAGAAATTCAATTCCCGCTACTGGGACGGCTGGATAAGCTATTCATATATCGACGCGAAATACCGCGACCCGCAGAGCGCGGATCGGGACAAAAACCACGGAGGCTGGTACTATCCCGGTTTCCACCGCTTCCATACGCTGAATATTATTTTCAACTACAAGCCGGTTCCTGCGGTACAGCTTATGACGCGGTTCAGCCTCGCCAGCGGCATCCCCGTCCCCCGCGTAGTGGATTTCTATCATGACGAATCTGACCCTGACCCTGGCCGCTGGCGCTGGCGCTGGGAACTGGCATACGACGACATGAGCCGGACGGGGGTGAACATGCCGCTGGACATCAAGCTGTCGCTGTTCGGCCACAGCAAAAACGGCAGGGCCCTGCGGGAACTGTACGTGAGCATTGAAAATATCCTTTCGCTGGTCTACACGGCGGAAGGGCACCCGGATTACGATTCCGCCACGGGGGAGAGGACCAGCTACCACACCATAGCGACTTACGAGCTTCCCGTCCCGATGCTGACGTTTGGGGTTAAATGGAGCTATTAAAATGAAAAGAGCAAAGAGCAAAGAGCAAAGAGCAAAGAGCAGAGAGCAAAGAGCAAAGAGCAAAGAGCAAAGAGCAAAGAGCAAAGAGCAAAGAGCAAAGAGAAAAGAGTAAAGAGTAAAGAGTAAAGAGTAAAGAGCAAAGAGCAAAGAGCAAAGAGTAAAGAGTAAAGAGTAAAGAGTAGGAGGAGGGGTTCTATGAGTACACGGAAAATTATGACAGCTTTGGCTGTCGTCGCGCTTGTCACCGTTGAGTCCCCGTCCTTGGCAATATTGGGCAATAATGCTATATTAGCGTTATGGGAAAAGAAAGGAAACCGGAGTAAACCATGCAAATAATTATAATGTCCGCGTTAATCGTTGTTCTGCCCCTCATAATAATTGGCTGTATAGCCTCTTGGCGCGAACATCAGTACAAAAAAGAAAACGGACACACCGAGCCGAAACCAGCGTAAAACGGTAATTGAGGCGCACCGATAGCAGCTATCGAAAAACCCTGGTGTACCATAAATGAGGCAGAAAAGCTCAGGGCATGGTGGGGCCAAAGAACCAGCTACCTTGACGAGGAAATCAACAAGTAGCAACCGCCGCTGGCCCCGCACTTGCCATAGGCGCAAAATATCCCTATTATCACCTTGGAGGGCATGATGCGACTTTTTGGAAAACATACGACTGCCGCCGCGCAGATAAATGACGACGACGATGATGAGGAAAGCGGGGAAAAGGTAGAAAACTGGCAGGAATTGCTGGCCGGAAAGATGCTCAAGACCCGGACAATCCTGCTTTCCGGCGAGATACGGAAAGACCTTGCCGAAAAAACCATACGCCAGCTTATCCTGATGGAGGCGATGGGCGACGATCCTGTTCGGATTTTCATCGATTCGCCCGGCGGCGATGCCGATGCGGGTTACGCGATCTTTGACATGATCCGCTTCATCCGGCCCCCGGTCATTACCATCGGAATGGGGCTGGTAGCCAGCGCCGCGGCGATCATCCAGCTTGCCGCCCCCCGCGAGCGGCGGCTGGGGTTGCCCAATAGCCACTACCTTATCCACCAGCCCCTTTCGGGCATACGCGGCGTGGCCACCGACATCGAAATCCACGCCAGGGGACTGGACAAACTGCGTGAGAAAATCAACCGCCTCATCGCCGCCGAGACCGGCAACCTTTTCGCCCAGGTAGAGAAGGACACTGACCGCGACTACTGGATGAGCGCCCAGGAAGCGGTGAAGTACGGCCTGATCAGCAAGGTGATAACCAACCGAGACGAAGCGTAGGAGACACGCCCTGGGTACGATTCGAGCAAACGCCTCGGTTAAATCGGAATAAAAGGCACTGTACGCATCTAGCAATTAGTTTTGATATTGCGTGGCACAAACTCCCCACTGCTCTTTGCTCACTGCTCACTGCTCACTGCTCTTTGCTCTTTGCTCTTTGCTCTTTGCTCTTTCCCCACTCCCCATAAGCCTGCCAATCCGCTACACTGTTACCATGCTGTGCATCGCTTTTGCCGGCGGCGGCACCGGCGGGCATATCTATCCGGGGCTTGCCGTTGCCGAAAGGCTTAAAGATAAACTGGCCGGGCAGGGGCACCGGGTTTTCTGGATAGGCTCAAACAAGGGCAGGGATCGCTCCATCGTGGAAGGGGCGGGGCTGGAATTCTGTGGCATCCCGGCGGGGAAGCTCAGGCGGTACTTCAGCCTGGAAACCGTGCCGGACGCGTTCAGGGTTGCCGCCGGTTTTTTCGCGGCGCGGCGGATACTGAAACGGCAGGGGGCAAGCGTCCTCTTTTCCAAGGGCGGCTTTGTCAGCGTGCCGCCCTGCGCCGCAGCCGCCTCGCTGGGCATTCCCGTCTTCACCCACGAGTCGGACTTCAGCCCGGGGCTTGCAACGAGGCTTAACCTGCGCTTTGTCCGGCGTACCGGGGGCAGGGTTTTTGTCGCCTACGCGGACACGGCGAAATTCCTGCCGACGGCGTTGCAAGACAGGGTAACGGTCAGCGGCAACCCGGTACGATCTGCCTTCCGTGCCGCCGATCCCGCGAAAGGGCGGGCGTTTCTGGGGCTGGCCAGCGGCGAGCGGGTTCTGCTGGTTTTGGGGGGCAGTTCCGGGGCAAGGGAAATTAACGCGCTGGTACGCGCCGCCCTCGGGGACCTGTGCCGCCGTTACACGGTGGCGCACCAGCTTGGCCCTGAACAGGACTGGGATCTGCCGAGGACGGAGTCCTACATCCCCGTCCCCTACTTCAACGAGGAGATGCCCCACGTCCTTGCGGCGGCTGAGGTTGTGGTTGGGCGCAGTGGGGCGGGCATGGTCTGGGAATGCGCCGCGCTTGGCAAGCCCATGATACTGGTTCCGCTGAGCGGGTCCGGCACACGCGGCGACCAGGTGGAAAACGCCCGGTTCTTTGAGCGGGAGGGGGCGGCGCTGGTTTTGCTTGGCGGCGAGGCCAGCCCGGAGAAGCTGGCGCAGACGGTAAGCGCCCTTGCCGATGATCCGGGGCGGAGGGAAGCTATGGCGGAAGCCGCAAGGCGTATCGGCAGCCTTGACGGAGCTTCGGTTATCGGCGATTCTGTGGGCGAATTTATTTTGGCGATGAATGGGGTTGGGTGATGGACATAGCGATTATCGATATCGTGTTTATTGGAATAATTATCGTTTTTACCTTGCAGTGCGGCTCGAAAGGCTTTGTCAGCGAGGTGATGTCGGCGGCTGCTTTGATCTTTGGCCTGTTTGCGGCGATATTCTTTTTCAGAAGGGGAGCGGATGTTATCCGCGAGCGATTCATGGGGGAAACGAAAATACTTCCCGAGATAGCTGCCTTTGTTTTGGTTTTCCTGCTTGTCTTTGCCGTTATTAAATTATTGGAAATGATTTTCAAGAAAATTATCCAGGGCATACAGTTAAGCGCGGCGGATCGTTTTTTGGGGATTATGTTCGGCCTTGCCGAGGGGATCGTTGTTATCTGCTTGCTGCTGTTTCTTATCAACGTTCAGCCTTTTTTTGATTCCGCCGCCCTCTTGCAGGGGAGCTTTTTTGCTAAACTGCTGTTGCCGTTTTTAACGGGAAACAAGTTGGAGAACCTGCTGGACTCGGTTGCCCTGCTGGATTTGCCCTGGGGCGCCCATGTTTGAAAACATCATTGCGCAGGCGGCGACAGTCCAGCTTGGCTCTGACGTGCTTTCGGGCAGGATAGCCCCTTCCATGCTGTTCTTCGGACCGCCTGCATCGGGAAAGGGCAGTGCCGCCATCGAACTGGCGCGTTCCCTCTCGTGCGAGGCTGGCGCGGCGCAATGGAACTGTATCTGCCCTTCCTGCGTCCGCCACCGTTCCCTCCTGCACCCCGACCTGGCGATGCTGGGCCCCCGCGCCTTTTCTGCGGAGATAGCCGCTTCCCGCGCCGCGTTTTTGCGGGACACGTCATCGACCGCCGGGCGTTCGCTGTTTGTCCGCTCATTGAGAAAGCTCCTCGCAAGGTTTGCGCCGTCCGTCTGGGAATACGAGTCCAAGTCGGGCCGAACCAACCCGCTGTCCCTGCTGCAATCGCTTGAAGAAGACCTTGACGAACTTGAGGCATCAGCGTCACCGGAGAAAATTGCCACCCTTGAAAAGTTATGCGATTCGCTTGCAAACAACGCTTTCAAACTTGAGGACGAGTGCGTAAGCGATGCCATTCCCATTGCCCAGATTCGCAAGGCGGCCTACTGGAGTCGCCTGTCCCCGTCGGGAAGGCGAAAGACGCTGATTATCGAGAACGCCGACCGCATGAAGGACGAGGCGCGTAACTCCCTGCTCAAACTGCTTGAGGAGCCGCCCGAAACTATCAGCATAGTACTGACTGCCCAGCGCAGGGAATCCGTGCTGCCCACGATTCTGTCGCGCCTGCGTCCGTACCGTTTTGTTACCCGCAGTGCCGACGAGGAGCGGGAGATCATCCGCAGGATATTCAGGGACCCGCAGGCGGCGGCGGAAGGAAAAGGCGTTGCCGCAAAAAACACTTCCAGAGGCGCTGCCGCAGGGCTGGTGGAATCCTACCTTAATTCGTTTTTGCCGCAGCCGTCGGAAAAGCTGGTTCCCCTTGCCGCGTTTTTTGTCGCAGCGGTGGCGCGATCCGCCGCCGTTCTTGCCAAGGGCAAGGGCACTGCCGCTATTACCCCCGCGCTTAGTGCGCTGGGCAGCTACTGCGCCCCCATCGCCGAGGCCGCCGGATTTGAGCGGCTGATGGATGCAAAGGCGGTCGTCGGGGCACTGCTTTCCCGCAGCGGCAATTTTGAGGGGCGGTCTTTTTCCCGCTTCCTCGCTCTGTCGCTTGACCTCGTGTCGTGGTCGCTTGAGCAGTGCAGCGCCGGCCCCGATTCGATTGCCTGCCGGGAGATTTGGAAAAAGCGGATTGCCGACGCGCAGGCGGCATACGGTGTTTGGAACCAAAGGCCGGAGTCCTCCCTTGAGTCGCTGTTCTGCCGACTCAGGGAAGACATGGCATGAGGTTGGCATGAGCGGGTTTTATCGGCGGGCGCTGAGCAAGATTGGCAGAATCAGCGCGGAGCAGTGTCGGGAACTCCTCGTTTCCGCTTCCGCCGAACTTATCCGTTTGGAAACCGTGCTTGACTCGCTGCCCTCCGGCATTTTGGTCTGCGACGAAAAACACGCGCTGGTCAAGGCAAACAAGACCGCCCTGCGCCTGCTCTCCCTGAATCACCCTGAAGGCGGCCTTCTGTGGAACCTTGTCCCCGACGAGCGTATGTCCGCTTTTATCCGGCAGATATTGTTGTCCGGCGATCATGTGCTGGAGCACGAACTGGATTTGGGGCCGCAGGGCAATAAGCGACTGCTTTCGATCAGCGTGTACCCTTTGGTGGACAAGCGGCGGATAACCGGCTCCCTCGTTCACGTTGCCGACATCACCGAGAAGCGTGGCAGGGAGGTTCGCCTGCGCCGCGCCGAGAACCTTGCCAGCCTGACCACTCTTGCTGCGGGTGTGGCGCACGAGATCAAAAATCCCTTGGCTGCCATTTCCATTCACCTTCAGCTTATGCAGAAAATGCTGGGAAAAGGTGGCGGCAAGAATGACGCTTCCAAAAACGACAGTGCCAAAACCGGCAAGCAGCAGGACGAGCTGATTGCCAAATATTTTAATATCATTAACGAAGAAGTGGATCGCCTGAACCGCATTGTCGTTGATTTTCTGTTTGCCGTGCGCCCCATGACACTGGAACTGCGGGAGGGAAACATCAACGGCCTTGTCGCCGAGCTTGCCGAATTCATCAACACCGAGTTGGAACAGTCAAAGATACGCCTCTTGCTGGAGCTTGACGAAAAACTCCTTCCCGTGCTTTTTGACGAGCGTTACATGAAACAGGTTCTTTTGAACCTTATCAAAAACGCCCAAGCTGCGATGCCAAACGGCGGTCTTCTGACCATTGCCACGCTGGGGGGCGACACCGAGGTGAGGATAAGCGTCTGCGATACCGGCGTTGGGATCAGCGCGGAAAACCTCAAGAAGATGTTTGAGCCGTATTTTACCACCAAGGAAAACGGGACAGGTTTGGGGCTGACATTGGTGTACAAGATCATCAGGGAGCATCAGGGCGACATTGCCGTGGATTCGCGGGAGGGGGAGGGGACGAATTTTGAGATCATCCTGCCCGTCTACCAGAAAAAACAGCGGCAGATTGCGTATAACAAAATGGCTGAAAAGGGGGAGGCAACACATGAAATTCAAACTCCTTGTGGTTGACGACGAAAAAAACATCCGCGAGGGGCTTGCCGCCTCGTTAGAGCAGGACGGTTACGAGGCGGTCTGCGCCGCCGACGGCAAGGAGGCATGGAAGCTCTTTGGCAAGGGCGACGTTGATCTGGTCATTACCGATCTGCGTATGCCCGGCATGGACGGCGAGGAACTGATGCGCCGCATCATTGCCGAGACCCCCGGCTTTCCCGTTATCGTCCTGACCGGGCATGGCACGGTGGACGTTGCGGTCAGTGCCATGCGCGAGGGCGCGTGGGATTTTTTCACGAAGCCGCCCGACCTTGAACGCCTGTCCCTTGTGGTAAAACGCGCTCTGGACAACCGGGTGCTGGCGTTGCGGCATCGTGAACTGGAAGCCGAACTTGAACGCAACCGGCTTTCCCGCAACATGATCGGCAAGTCATCCGCCATGCGAAAAGTTTTTGACACTATCAGTCAGGTCGCCCCGACCAAGGCATCGATTTTGATCACTGGCGAATCCGGCGTTGGCAAGGAACTGGTCGCCGGTGCCATTCACGACCTTTCGCCGCGCAAGGACAAGCCACTGGTCAAGGTGCACTGCGCCGCCCTTTCCGCCGGTCTTTTGGAAAGCGAATTGTTCGGCCATGAAAAAGGCGCATTCACCGGCGCGGTGTCGCGGCGGCGGGGGCGTTTCGAGCTTGCCAACGAGGGCAGCCTCTTTCTGGACGAGATCGGCGAGATCGATCAGAACATCCAGATAAAGCTGCTGCGGGTATTGCAGGAACGCCAGTTCGAGCGGGTCGGCGGCGAGGAGACCATTGAGACCGACGTTCGCATTATCGCCGCCACCAATAAAGATCTCAAAGCGGAAATCGAAAAGGGCAACTTCCGTGAGGATTTGTACTTCCGCCTCAACGTGGTAAACATCGATGTCCCGCCCCTGCGCGACCGCAAGGACGACATCCCCATAATGGCGGCAAGTTTCCTCAAGGAATTTGCCGACGAAAACGGCAAGACCATCGGGGGGATTCACGAACGGGCGTATTCCCGTCTCTGCGCCTACGACTGGCCGGGCAACATCCGCGAGCTTCGCAACTGCATCGAAAGCGCCGTGGTCATGTGCCGCAAAAAACTTATCACCGAGGATGATCTGCCCCCCGCACTGCAATCCGTTGGCGACGATGGCTGGGTGCGCGTCCCTCTGGACATCAGCCTTGAGGAAGCCGAGGAAATCGTTATCCGCGCCGCCGTCAAATTTTACAAGGGCAACAAGAGCAAGGCTGCCGAGGCCCTGGGCATAGGGCGGAAAACCCTGCACCGGAAACTGGCGGAGGAAGAGGAAGCCTAGCATTTTCCCGTTGCGAAAATGGTTTTTCAGTGGTAGCATTACATAGAGGGTTTTCAAAAGGAGGATCAAGTGAGCCGCATCATTCATACCGACAACAGCGAATTCTTTCGCAAGCTAATGAGGACTTTTTTGGTGGAACTGGGCCATGAGACCAATGGCCTTACGAAGGGGGAGGAGGCACTCACCATAGTCAAGGCCGGCAAGGCGGACTGTGTGGTTACCGGTCTGGAACTGGCGGACATGGGCGGCGAGGAATATATCAAGCGGCTTCTTGGCGTTCCGCAGGCGGTGCCGGTTATCGTTGTCACTTCTCAGGACAATGCGGCGCAAAAAAAGCGGCTTGATGCGCTGGGGGTGAAGGCAGTCATACAGAAATCAGGCGATTGGAAAAGCGAGTTGAGCCGCCATCTGGCAGATATACACAAATAGCGGGCCAGCCGCAGAAACGGGTCAGGTGGTTTTTCTTTTTTCCGGCTACCCTGCGCCTGTGGCGTTGGGTTTCGGGGCAGGGGACTTGAAAATATATCGATATATAGTATAATTCATACCTCATGGATATTTTGTTGGATGCCTGTGCAATAATGGCTGTCATAATCAAAGAGCCCGAAAGAGATATGGTCATACAGTTGACCCAAGGTGCTGTAATTGTTTCTCCAAACATGGTGTCGTATGAAATTGCCAATGCATTAACCAAAATGGTAAGAAGGAAAGTCATCGAAAAAGAACGTATGCTAGACGCATATAATTATTATAAAAGGATACCTATAAGAGCCATTGAGATCAATATTGAAAAAGCCCTTGAAATTGCGTGGGAATATAAAATCTACGCATACGATGCTTGTTATTTGGAAGCGGCACAAAGATTGAATTTTCCATTGCTGACTTTTGATGGTACTATGATAAAAGTCGGGAAAGAGCTTGGCATAGAAATAATTGGAGGGAAAAATGCTGGTATTTGATATTTCTGATTTTTCTCAGAATGTGGCAAAGGTCTTTGATGCCTCATTAACTGATGAAGTGATTATAAATGATAAGCATGGAAAGAGTTATAAAATCCTTCCCTTTATTAATGACAGTAAAAAAGGGGTATCTCCACTTGAGGATATTCCGTGCATCACAGCCGACATAACAACATCGGAAATTGTTGAGTTAATAAGGGAAAGCAGGGCGGGAATATAAAAACTCGATTTCTGCCTACTTTTTCCTGAACACACCTAGCAGTCGGGACAGTACGCCTTTCTTCTCCTGAGGTGCGGCTTTCGGTGCAGCCTGTTCCTGCGGTTGCTGCGCCGCTTTTTTCGGTGCGGTCTTCTTAGGCGCTGCCTTTTCCGGCGCTGTCTTTCCAGATGCCGCCTCTTTCGGCTTGCCGGTGCTTTTCCCGTCGGAACGGTTTTTGCCCGGGGCTTCCGAATTGTACTTGCGCTTGTACAGTTCCATCCGCTCCTCAAAGCTCATGCGGGAAAGGTCTGTGTTCTGCCCGCCTCTGCGGCTGCCGCCTGTGGCTTCGGTTTCCTGCCGCCGCCCCTGCCGTTCGCCTTCGCCCTTCCTGCCGCCGCGCCCGTCGCCCCGGTGATCCTCATGCCGCTTGCCGCCCCTGCCGTCGCCGTGGCTGTGGCCCTGATCGGCGGGGGCGTGGCTGTGCGGATGCCTGCCCCTGCTTTCGCCGCCGCTGCCGCCCCGTCGGGTTTTTGCGCCGTGCGGCGGCTTTGCCGGTGAGCGTGGCGGGCGGCGTTCCTCCCTGCGGTCGCCGGAAATCTCCGTGCGTATCTGCTGTCCGGCGCTTTTGTCCTCTGCGTGGAGTTCCGCCACGGCAATCTCCGACGGTATCTTTTTGCCGATGTAGCGTTCAATGGCGGGCAGCTCGTACACGTCCTGCTCGCTTGCCAGCGTGATCGCCCTGCCGGTCTTGCCCGCCCGCGCCGTGCGCCCAATGCGGTGCACATAGTTCTCCGCCTCGTTCGGCAGGTCGTAGTTCACCACCATCGAAAGCGCCTCGATGTCCAGCCCCCGCGCCGCAACGTCGGTCGCCACCAGCAGCTTGGTCTTCCCCGCCTTAACGTCCTCAATTACCTTGAGCCGGCGGGACTGCGGCAGATCGCCGATGATAATCTCGCAGTCGTAGCCGTTTATCTTGAGCCGCTTGGCGATAATTTCCGTGTAGCGCTTGGTGTTGCAAAAGATGATGGCGCTGTCCGGCTTCTCCCGCTGGAGTATGCCCAACAGCAGCCGCATTTTTTCCTCTGATGGGACGTGGTAGAGCACCTGATCGATTTCCTCGACCGTAACGATTTCCGGCTTGATTTCGATTTCAAAGGGCGAGCTGGTGTATTCCCATGCGAGGTTTTTCACCCATGCGTTGAGCGTCGCGCTGAACAGCATGGTCTGGCGGCGGTTGGCGGGCGGCACCATCTTGATCAGCTTGCGGAGGTCGGGGTAGAAACCCATGTCAAACATCCGGTCCGCCTC
>JAISSG010000078.1 GCA_031273185.1 Treponema sp.
CACGAAAAGGCAAAGATCGAGAAATACCGTCGGATGATCAATGACCGAAAGGACAAGATAGCGCAGGCGGAAAAGAGCATTGCCGAATTCGAGGCGGGCATACGGGATTCAGAGGCGGCCGTCGAACGGCTAACAAAACTTTTATCTCTTTAGGAAAACAGCATGGCAAAGAAAACTTCAAAAACAAGCATCGGCAAAGCGCCGGAAAAAAAAGGACGTGGCGTATTGGCAAAGGCGGCGGCAAAGGCATCGCCCAAGGGTAGGGCAGAAAGCGCACCCGGCGTATACGACGAATCGAAGATCAAGACCCTTTCCTCGCTGGAGCACATACGTTTGCGCACCGGTATGTACATAGGGCGGCTGGGCGACGGTTCCAACCCCGATGACGGAATATACGTTTTGTTGAAAGAAATTATCGATAACGGCATTGACGAATTTATCATGGGCAACGGCAAGGTCATCGAAATTGCCATCAAGGATGCCACGCAACCGGGGCTGGCAACGGTAAAGGTTCGTGACTATGGGCGGGGCATTCCGTTGGGAAAACTGGTGGAGTGCGTCTCGGTTATCAACACCGGGGCCAAATACAACGACGACGTGTTTCAGTTTTCCGTGGGGCTTAACGGCGTAGGAACCAAGGCGGTAAACGCCCTGTCGGTGCATTTCAGGGTGGTCGCCATACGGGGCGGCGAATTTGCCGAGGCTGTTTTTTCGCGGGGCAAGCTCAAGGGCCAGCGCACCGGCAAGCTCAAGGACAAACAGCAGGACGGCACCTATGTCGAGTTCACCCCCGACCCGGAAATTTTCCCCGATTACCTGTTCAACGTTGAATTTATCGAAAAGCGGATTCAGAATTACGCCTACCTTAACGCCGGTCTCGGCCTTGCGTTTAACGGCAAGCAGTTTGTGTCAAAGCGGGGCCTGTTCGATCTGTTATACGAAGAGACCGGCGACGACGGCCTGTACCCCCTGGGCTACTACAAGGGGGAACATTCCCCCAACGGCCAGCTTGAATTTGCCTTTACCCACACCAACAATTACGGCGAGGAATATTTTTCGTTTGTCAACGGCCAGTTTACCTCGGACGGCGGCACGCACCTTTCCGCTTTCAAGGAAGGCTTCCTCAAAGGTGTTCAGACCTATTTCAAAAAGGACTTCCGCAGCGAGGACATCCGCGAGGGGACAACCGCCGCCATCTCCATAAAGCTCAAAAACCCCGTGTTTGAAAGCCAGACCAAGAACAAGCTCGGCAACTCGGAGATACGCGCCTGGGTTGTGCAGGAAACGAGAAACGCCGTCGAGGACTGGCTGCACAAAAACCCCGAAGCGGGCAAAAAGCTGGAACACAAAATCCTCTCCAACGAAAGCCTCCGCACCGAGCTTAATGCAGTAAAAAAAGAGGCGCGGGAAGCGGCGAAAAAAATCGCCCTGAAAATTCCCAAGCTGAAGGACTGCAAGTACCACCTTGAGGACGGGAAGGACGGCACCGAGTCCATGATATTCATCACCGAGGGGGCATCCGCCGCCGGTTCGATAGTTTCCAGCCGCGACGTGATGACCCAGGCGATCTTTGCCCTGCGAGGCAAGGTGGAAAACATGTACGGCAAGAAGCGGGCCGCCATCTACAAAAACGAGGAACTGTTCAACATGATGATGGCGCTGGGCATAGAGAACGATGTCGAGGGCCTGCGTTATGCGAAAATCGTCATCGCCACCGATGCCGACTTTGACGGCTTTCACATCCGCAACCTGCTGCTGACATTTTTTCTCTCGTACTTTGAGGAGCTTGTTACCGCCGGGAGAATATTTATCCTGGAAACGCCGCTGTTCCGGGTGCGTACCAAAAAGGAAACCCGCTACTGTTACTCGGAAAAAGAGCGGGATGAGGCAGTCGCCGCCCTTGGCAGCCAGAGCGAGATAACCCGCTTCAAGGGGCTGGGCGAGATCAGCCCCAACGAATTCGGCCAGTTTATCGGCGAGGACATACGCCTTGTGCCGGTGTCGGTTAACACCCTCAAGGCCGTCCCACAGGTACTGACCTTCTACATGGGCAAGAACACCCCCGAGCGCCGGGAGTACATCATGAAGAACTTGATCGAGGATGCTGGGTAAAAGCGGCTGCGGGCTATCCTAAGACAGCTCTTCTGCTATATACGCCAGTGTTGCCGTGAAAATATCCTCTATCTGGTCACAAATTGATTTTTTTAGGGTGGAAATGTCTTTTTCGGAATAAAAAACAAGAGGCGGGATCCCCAGGGGAATCAAAATTTCATTATGTTCTCCCTGCGCTTCCCCCTGTTGCTGTTTCTCGATAAAAGCGCCAATTGCAAATGCGCTGTTGTCATAGCCATAATGGTGCAACGACAACACCAATTGGTATTTGTGGGTATCATCCAATTTTATCCGTATTCTTGTCCATCGCCTTGGCAAAGATGAATTAAAATAATACTTATGCTTCTTGGCATACCGGGCAATCTGAAAAGAATAATAGTGTTCCTTTTTATCGGAAGGATCGCCGGATTCAATTTCAATGGCAACCGTTTCCCCAAGTTTTGACCTTAAATCATCTTTATAATATTCCGCCTGCTTTTTTATCAATGCAAATATGGCGTGCATATTATTGTCAATAATTTGCCGCTGTTGTGCATCGGCGTTGTTTTTATTAACAAGCCTCTTGTTTAATTCCTCTACGATGGTATTATAGTTGCTGTTTTTTCCTACAGTTTCAAGATTAAGGGCCTGTTCTATGGATTTGATCTGGTTTTTTGCAATAACGTCAATTAGATTTTGGTAATTGCCTTTATCGGCATCTTCCAAAGCGCCAATATAGATGTTTTTTTCGTCCCTGTCCAATGAAAAAGGAAACAGGTTGTCCTTTATCAAAACAAAACTGGCAAGCAGACGGGCTATTCGCCCGTTGCCATCCTGAAATGGGTGTATTTGAACAAACGCATGATGAAGGAACGCTGTTCTTGCCAAAATATGCGAATGCGCAATTTCATAATTGAATATCCTTATCAGATTGTCCATTTCCGAATCAACCTGCAGCGGAGGGCAATATTCGCATATAACTCCGTCAGGCCGCTTCGGGTTATTGGGCATTTTTTTAAATTCACCTCTAAGCAAAGGTATTTTCCCGGGTTTCCCAAGGCTATCAATGGCATCAATGGTATCCTGGTGCCTGGTTATCAAGCTATGCAATTCTTTTATATAACCAATGCTTAATTCGCGGTTGCTTTTTACAAAATCAAATATAAAATCCATTGCATAAAAATTATCCTGCAAATAATTCATTAACAATTTTTGATCAACATTTGTGTCGCCATGCTGTAAATACGAGCTAACAAAACCTTCTTTGATAAATGTTTCAGTTACACCCCGGTTAAGATCATACATCCTTTCAATTATGCCGGTATCAATAGCCTGCTTCCTTTTGAGCTGCTTGATAAATTCATCATATTGTTCCTGGTTTTTGCAGAGATCGATGCGTTTCTTGTCCCATGACGGGCGCAGGTTGTCAAATTTTTCAGTTGCTACATTATTCCAGCGCTCATCAAAATGGACAGGTTCCCATATTTTTTGCACAAGACTCATACTGACTCCGTATAAAAAAGTTAATCAAAAATTTAAAGGCTTGTCAACCACGCCAACGGGAACGCTGTGCCCGGGTGCTTAAGGAAAACCCTTGGCACGCCGTATTCCCCCAATCCCCTTTTTTTGCTACCCTTCTGCCGTGGAGAAATTTGCCGACGAGGCGGTTATCGAGGTAAGCTCCGGCTCTGGGGGGAACGGCTGCGTGGCCTTCCACCGGGAGAAGTATGTCCCCAGGGGCGGGCCCTCCGGCGGGGACGGGGGCAGGGGGGGGGACGTGGTGTTCGCCGTCCGGCGCAACCTGCGTACCCTGGCGCACCTGCGCTACCGGCATACCTTCAAGGCGGAAAACGGCCACGACGGCAGTGGCGCGGGCCGCTACGGGCGGAACGGGGCCGACGTGGTCGTCCCTCTGCCGCCGGGATCGGTTGTCCGCGAGACGGAAACGGGTGAGGTGGTCAGGGATTTTTCCGGCGAGATGGCCGGGAGCGGGGGCGATTTTGTGTTCCTCAAGGGGGGGAACGGCGGCTGGGGGAACATACGCTTCAAGTCGCCGGTGAACCAGGCTCCCCGCAAAGCCCTGCCCGGACAGCCGGGACGGACAGCCCGGCTCAAGGTTGAATTGCAGATAATGGCGGACATCGGCCTGGTGGGTTTTCCCAACGCGGGCAAGTCCAGCCTGCTTGACCGTTTTACCAACGCCCGCCCCAAGATTGCCGCATATCCCTTTACCACGAAAATCCCCAACCTGGGGGTGCTGACCGTCGGGGGCGGCGACGAGGGCGGCAGGGACATCGTCATTGCCGACATCCCCGGCCTGATCGAGGGGGCCTCAGGCGGCGCGGGGCTGGGCATCCGCTTCCTCAAGCACATTTCCCGCACCCAGGCGCTTGCCTTTCTCGTCGATCTGGGCGAGGACAACTTCCTCGATGCCTTCGACGTGCTTAAACGGGAGCTTGAAGCCTTCTCCCCCGAACTGCTGAGGAAGGAGCGGCTGCTCGTGGGAACCAAGACCGATTTGCCCCAGGCCGAGGGCCGCCTTGCCCTGCTTGCAGAACGATACCCGCAGGAAAAGGCGCTGGGCATTTCGGTTTTTTCCGGCGACGGGATAAAAGAACTGGCGGAGGAGCTTCTGCGCCTTGTTGACGGCAAGGCCGCTGTCTCAGAGCGGGGTGAGGGATGAGGCTGGCAATTCTCGGCGGGAGCTTCAACCCGATTCACATGGGGCACCTCTTTCTGGCGGACGCGGTGCTTTCCACGCTGCGTTACGACCGGGTGGTGATGGTGCCGGTCTACCGCTCGCCGTTCAAGCCCTCCGCCGCCGGCATGGAAGGCAGTGCCCGCGACCGCCTGGAGATGATCGCCGCATCCATATCCGCCGACCCCCGGCTGACCGTTGACGACTGCGAGATTCGGCGGGAGGGGGTTTCCTACACCGTTGAAACCCTGGCGGACATTATCCGCCGCTACGATCCCGGCGAAAAGCCCGGCCTGATCATCGGCGACGATCTGGCGGAGGAATTCCCCCGGTGGCTTGACAGCGGCAAAATTCTCGAAATGGCGGACGTGATCATCGCCCGGCGGGTGCATTCGGAAAAACTCGACGTTCCCTATCCCAGCGTCCGAATTGCCAACGACATTATGGACATTTCCTCGAACATGGTCAGGGAGCGGATTGCCGAGAACGCGGCATGGCGTTACTTTGTCCCCCCTGCGGCAAGGGCCATCATTGAGGACCGGGGGTTTTATGGCGCGGCGCGTCAAGACGCGGCGCATCGGCAGCAGCCTGAGGAAAGCCCCGGCAAAAACCTTATCCTCCGGGTGGAGGAAGCCGTGCGGGAAAACCTCAGCCTGGAGCGCTTTCTCCATTCCCGCAGCACGGCGCTTATGGCATGGGACATGTGCAGCCGGCTTCAGAAGTCAAACCCGTCCCTCGACCCGGAACTGGGCTACCTGGCGGGGATAGCCCACGATTTGGGAAAGCAGCTTAGCGACAAAGCGCAAATAAAACTTGCAAAAACCTATGGCAAAAGAATATCGCGGCTGGAAAAGCAAAAGCCCTCGCTGCTGCACGGCAAGGCTTCGGCGGTATTGCTCATGGAACGATTCGGCGTCTATAATAGGGACGTGCTGGAAGCCGTGGCGATGCACACCCAGGCCGGCGTGGATATGTGCCCGCTGGCAAAGGTGGTGTACGTTGCCGACAAAATGGAAGTTTCCCGGGACAGGGCGGATCCGTCCGTGCGAAAACTCGCGCTTGCGGGGAACGATCTTGACGAGATTTTTGCGGCGGTAGTGTATCAGACCGTTTCCTCGCTTCGCTCAAGGAAGCTGGAGCTGTCTGGGGAAACCATGAGGCTCCTTCAAAAAATGAGAACGATGCGGTAATGCGGGCAAGAAGCGGTTTTGGCAAGCGCGACGCAAGCGCCGTTTTGCTTGCGGCCATCGTGCTGCTGTTGGCTGGAGGCATCGCGGTCGCGGTATACGCTTTGCGAAGCGACCCGGTGGAGGATATCCTCTCCAGCGACCGCGTGATTACCGTGCTGTACGTCATCGAGAAAGACCAAATGCCCCTGAGCACTTTTGTGGTGATGTGCTACCCGAAAACCGGGCGGGCGGCGATTTTCGACATACCCGGCGAGCTGGGGATGCTGATCCGGCGGATCAACCGCGTTGACAGAATCGACGCCGTGTACGAGCCCGGCAGGGTCGCCAATTTCCAGAGCGAGATCGAGGGCCTTTTGGGGGTGGAAATCGCCTTTTCAATCGTCATCGATACCGAGAACCTTGGCAGGGCGGTGGACCTTGTCGAGGGGGTGGAACTGTTCATCCCCTCGCGGGTGGCGATAGCCGACGGCGGCGAGCCGGTGCTGTTCCCTTCGGGCCTTACCCGCCTTGACGGGGACAAGGCGATCAGCTACATAAGCTACCAGGCCGCCGGCGAGGAAAGCGAGATGGCCGTGTTCCGGCGGCAGCGCTTTTTCCTTGGCTTCCTCAAGCGCCAGGCGGAAATGAACGAACGGCTGAGCACCCGCGCCGTTTCCCGGCTATTCCATTCCTTCATGCGGACCAGCCTTAACCAGCGCGCCAGCCGCCGCCTGTACGATGAATTCGCCGCCGTGGACATTGACCGCACCACCATTCAGTCTGTCGGCGGGAACCTGAGGGAGGTGTCGGGGAAGATGCTGCTGATCCCCTTCTACGACGGGAACCTGGTAAAGGACATTGTCCGGCAGGCGCTCGGCACGCTGACCCGCCCCGCCGACGGCTACTTTACCGACCGGGTCTTTACCGTGGAGGTCCTCAACGGCACGGCGGTCAACGGCCTTGCCGGAAAGACCGCGGAGGTTTTGCGGGGGTTTGGCTACGACATCATTTCCATAGGCAACGCCGATCACTCCGGCTACGAAAGAACCGTGGTAATCGACCGGTCGGGCATGGAGGGAATGGTAAGGAATTTTGCAGGAATAATCCGCTGCAGCAACATCACCCACGAAGCGCACAGCGATGAAGGCCCGCAAGGGGATATGTCCGCGCAGAGCTTTGACTATCGCTCGGACTTCACGCTTATCATTGGCAGGGATTTTGATGGAAGGTATGTTACCAGAAACTGATACGGCGGGCACGGCCAGCGCCATTGCCGAATTGCTGGGCGACCACAAGGGCACCGACGTGCTTGCCCTGGACCTCCGGCAGATGGGCGCGTGGACCGATTTTTTTGTCATCGCCACGGCCTCCAGCGACGCCCACATGGACGGCCTGGAGCGGCATGTAAAGGAATTCTGCGCGGAACGGGGAATCGAGATACTCAGGCGGTCCCTCAGGCCCAGCGGCGAGGACGAATGGCGCATCATCGACCTTGGCCCTGCGGTCATACACCTCTTCAGCCGCAGGGCGCGCGAATTTTATGATCTGGAACGGCTGTACTCGACGGCGCGGGACTGCCGTCAATCCTCGTCGTAGTCAAAGTCGTCGTCATCCTCGTCGTAATCGTAATCGTCGTCTTCCTCGTCGTCGTCGTCGAACTCTTCCTCGTCGTCGTCGAATTCTTCCTCGTCGTCGTCGAACTCGTCCTCTTCCATGTCGTCGAAATCGTCGTCCTCCAAATCATCTTCGTCATCTTCATCGCTGTCGCCAAACGAGAAGACCGGCATCGGATAGTCGTTGCCGTTGGCATCGGACTCGTAGAGGGGGATCAAAGACAGCGGCAGGAATTCCCCGGCGAAAGGCGCCTGATCATTCTTGGCCTCATGCAGAACCATAATTCTCTCCGTATTTAGAAGTATAGTCTAAGACGATCGTACTGACGCGTACCAGAGTACGAGGTCTCTTCTTGAAACATTAAGGGAGAGATCGGAGTATTGTCAACTAGATATTGCGGTTTTTTTGTAATAACCTTTTCCCATGCCCCGGATTGAGATTGAGGCCCCGGCCAAACTGAACCTCTGCCTTCTTGTCGGGGATCGGAGGCCAGACGGCTTCCACGGGATCGAAAGCCTGTTCCTTGCCCTGGCCTTCGGGGACACCCTCTGCGTCGAGACCGCCCCGCAGGACAAGCCGCCGCTAGATATCCGCACGGACTGGCAGCCCGGCGGCTTTTCTTTCAACCAAAACCCCTCCCGTTTGGACGGGCTGCTTCCCCCGGAAAAAAACATCGTTTCCCGGGCGGTTTCCCTGTTCAGGAGCCGCAGTGGCTGGGACGTGCCGCTTGCCATAACCCTGGAGAAGCGCATTCCCCTGGGCGGGGGGCTGGGCGGCGGCTCCTCCGATGCGGCGGCGGCGCTCCTGGCGCTGAACCGCCTTGCATCGCCGGGTGGGGAGGGCCTTTTGAGCGGGGCGGACCTTGCCGGGATTGGCGCGGAACTGGGCAGCGATGTCCCTTTTTTCCTGCTCGGCAAGGATGCCGCGGCGGCCTGGGTCAGCGGCAGGGGGGAGCGCGTCAGGCCCCTTGCGCTGCCGCCGGGCGTTTCAGGCCTTTCCTTCGTGCTGGTCAACCCCGGTTTTCCCAGCGACACCGCCGACGCGTTTCGTCTGCTTGACGAATACCGGCGGCAGGTTCCCCGCTCCCAGCTTTCAATTGAAACTTATTTGCGATCTTTTTCCGCACAGCCCCGCCGCTGGAGGTTCAGCAACGATTTTTTGCCGGTGTTTGCCGCCGCCAGCGGGGAAAAAAACGTCTCGGGCAAACTAGGGGCTGCCTGCCGGGAGATGCTTGGGGCCCTTCGGGATCTGGGGGCCGGTTTCGCCGGGCTTTCCGGCTCCGGCTCCACCTGCTTTGGGGTGTTTTCTGATTCGGGAAAGGCCGCCCTTGCCAGGGAATCCCTGCTGGAGCGATGGCCTTTTGTTATTGTAACTTTTTTACTTGCGCAACGGGCGATACGGTATTACAATAATAGTTGAAGTAGGTATCGATAAGATGATGAGAAGGAGAAAGCCATGGAGATTACAGACATACGGATCCGCAAGGTGGCTGGCGAAGGCAAGCTCAAAGCCTATGTTACCATCACGTTTGATAACTGCTTTGTTGTGCACAACGTCAAGATAATCGAGGGCAAGACCGGGGTTTTCATTGCCATGCCAAGCCGAAAAACCAAAGCCGGTGATTACAAGGATGTCGCGCATCCCATAACCCCGGACTTCCGCGCCGCCATGCAGCAGACGATTCTCGACAAGTACGATTTCGGCGCCGTCCAGGACGACGATTCCGTGGAGATATAGCCCCGGCAAGATTCAGCGGGCTATTGCCACTTCCTCCCATATCATGCTAAACTGCCTTTCCGATTGGGACGTAGGCAAGCGGTAAGCCACCGGGTTTTGGCTCCGGCATTCACAGGTTCGAACCCTGTCGTCCCAGAGAAAGTTTTGCTTTTAATTTTTTATGAGGTGTAAATATGGGTAACGTAGTAGTATCCGCCAAAAACAGGCAGCAATCAGGCTCGGCAATAGCCCGCAGGATCAGGCGGGGCGGACGCATTCCGGCAGTGCTGTACGGAAGGACCGGGAAGGCGATTTCGCTGGACCTTGACGCGCTGGAATTTGTCCGAAGCGTAAAGGGCATTTCCGAAAGCACCATTGTCAAGGTTGACGTAGAGGGCAAGTCTTATGACGCTTTTGTGAAGGACACCCAGCGGAATATCATCGACGGCAGCATACTTCACATCGATTTTTACGAGGTTGAAAGCGGCGTGGCCCTGCGGGCGAAGGTTTCCATGCACCTTTCCGGCAGCCCCATTGGGGTCCGCGAGGGCGGCAACCTTGAGAACCCCCTGCACGAGATAGAGGTTGAGTGCCTGCCCAAGGACCTGCCCGAGCGGATCGTGGTTGACGTTTCCGGCCTCAAGGCCAACCAGTCCATCCACGTCCGGGACATACCCCTTGCCGAGGGGGTGCGGCTTATCTCCGCGCCCGACCAGGTTGTGGCCCTGGTGAAATTTGCCAAAGCCGAGGCAGCCCCGGCGGCGGCGGCGGAAACCGCCGCAACCCCGGCGGCCACAGCGGCACCGGCTTCTGGCGCCACAGCAGGCGGCGGGGAAAAGAAATCCTAAGGGGAGCCTGTTAACCTTTCCGGAGGGGAACCTCGGCCTTTGGCCTCGGCGGAGGGTTCCAGCTTTGAAAGCGCCGTTGCCAAGGCCCTGAAAGACTGCCCGCCGGGAACCGTGTGCCTTGCCGCTGTTTCCGGCGGCGCCGATTCTGTCGCCATGCTTGTCGCCCTTGCGGGGATCAGGGGAATGGGGAATGGGGAATGGGGATCGGGGATCGGGGGACAGGGGGCGGCGTTTGATCTGCGTTGCATTCATGTCGAGCATGGGATTCGTCCCGAGGCGGAAAGCAGGGGCGATGCGGATTTTGTCCGTGGCCTCTGTGAAAAACTCCGTGTTCCCTGCCGCGTTGTCTCTGTTCCGCCGGGAAAAATCGTGGCGATGGCGAAGAAGCGCGGGCTTGGGATTGAGGCGGCGGCGCGGCTGTATCGTCGGCGGGCCTTTTTCCGAGAGGCGGCGCGTCTAGACGAGGCTCGTTTGGACGCGGCGGGCAGCGAGGCGGCAAGTTCCGCGCCGGCGCGGGTGCTGACGGCGCACACCGCCGATGACGCGCTGGAAACGACGCTGATGCGGATTCTGCGGGGGGCTGGGCCATCCGGCCTTGCCGCCATGCCTGCCAGCCGAGGCCGCTTGTTGCGCCCCCTCCTGGCCCTGAGCCGCCGTGACGTGCTGCGCTATCTCGCCGAAAAAAACATTTCCTGGCGGGAAGACAGCACCAATACAGACACGGCGTTTCTCCGCAACCGCATCCGCCACCGCCTCATCCCCCTGTTAAACGAAACGTTCCCCCAATGGCACGGGGCCTTAGCCTCGTTAGCCGAAACCCAGTTCCTTGCCGCCAATTTCATCGAACACGAAGCCAGGCAACGGGTAACTTGGGAATGGGGGTCGGAGAATGGGGAATGGGGAATGGGGAATGGGGATCAGGGACAGAAGGCGAGGCGAGGTGTCCTTTTCCCGTTCCCGGCTGTCTCTTTACTGACAGTGAATTTTTTTTCGCCCAGCCGGCCATCGTTCGGGAGGAGGCCCTGTTTCAAGGCATAGACATGCTGCTGGCAGCCATGCCGCCTGCCTCCGATCTGTCCTCCACTGTGAGGCGGCTCAACATACGCCGTTTTTCCGAAGGCAGTATAAATGCCGCCGACCTCGGCCCCCTTCACCTCAGAAGGGATTCCCAAAAGATAACAATATCCACCATTGCAATACTCCCCGCCCCTCATTCCCCATTCCCCATTCCTCATTCCCCATCCCTCATTCCTCATTCCTCCGATCCTCATTCCCCATTCCCCATCCCTCATCCCTCCGAATGTTCCTTTTCGCTGTTGATTAAAGCGCCGGGCTTATATAATCTTAAAGGTATAGCCATTGACGTGCACGGCGGCCTTGTGTTGCCTGAAAGCGCCGTGGATGCGCCGGTGGATGACGGCGCGTTTCTGGCCCTGCTGCCGTTTGTCCTAAGGCCGCGTCTCAAGGAGGATCGGGTGCTGTTTCGCGGGGATAAAAAAAGCCGCGCCGCCGGGGGGCGGTTTCTTGCCGCCGTGGATTGCCTGGGGCCTGCCGCCTTCATTGGCGAAAACGGCCTGGCCCGGCGCAGGGACGACGCGGCGGCGCTGGGGGCAGTGGCAGAAGCCGGAAATCTCTGCATGGTGAAAATTTCGATGAATCGCGGGAGTATGAATGTTTAACGATCAGAACGACAGGCAACCCGAGCGGCCCCGCTCGCCCTTGCAGGGAGGCCGCCCGAACGGCATGGCCCTGGTTTTTTTCCTTGCGATGACGGCGCTGTTTATCGCGTATTTTTTTCGCGGGAACGCCTCTTCGGTGAGGGAGATTCGTTACTCGGACTTTGCAAACTACCTCGATCAAAACCAGGTCGAATCGGTGACTATCCACGACAACAACACGCTGGACATAGCCCTGCGGGGGGCCCAGAAGGACAGCGTCCAGATAAGAACCCGTATCCCCTACCCTGACCCCGGCCTGCTTGCCACGCTGCGGGAAAAAAACGTCAACGTCTCCGGCGCCCAGTCAAGGCCGAGCTTCCTGAGCGTTGTGATTGGGATTTTGCCCTGGCTTATCGGTTTTGGCATTATCGTTTTTATGTTCAGAAATATACCGGGGGCGGGAGGAAAGGCGTTCCAGTTTGGGAAAAGCAAGGCGAAGCGGTATCACGAAGAGGGCAAGAAGGTCAGCTTTACCGACGTTGCCGGCCAGAAGGATGCCAAGTACGAGCTTGAGGAAGTGGTGGCCTTCCTGAAAAACCCCCAGAAGTTCACCAAGATGGGGGCGAAAATTCCTAAAGGCGTTTTGCTGGTCGGGATGCCCGGCACCGGCAAAACCCTCATGGCGCGTTCGGTCGCCGGGGAAGCCGGGGTTGCCTTCTTCCACATGTCCGGCTCGGATTTCGTGGAGATGTTCGTCGGGGTGGGGGCAAGCCGTGTCCGTGACCTCTTTGATCAAGGCAGGCGCAGCGCCCCATGCATCATTTTTATCGATGAGTTGGACGCTGTCGGCAGAACCCGCGGCGCGGGCTACGGCGGCGGCCACGACGAGCGCGAGCAGACGCTGAACCAGCTCCTGGTCGAGATGGACGGCTTTGACTCAAAGGACGGGGTGATAATCCTCGCCGCCACGAACCGCCCCGACGTGCTTGACCCGGCGCTCCTACGGCCTGGACGTTTCGACCGGCAGGTGGTGGTGGCCATGCCGGACATCAAGGAGCGGGAGGCGATTCTCCAGATACACTCGGAAAAGATACCAAAAAGCGACGACGTTGACCTTGCGCGGGTGGCCCGCGCCACGCCGGGGATGAGCGGCGCGGACATCGCCAACCTGGTCAACGAGGCGGCCCTGCTCGCCGCCCGCAAGGACAAGGCCAAGGTTGAGATGATCGATTTTGAGGAGGCGCGGGACAAGATACTGATGGGGGTCGCCCGCAGTACCCTGGTGGTGTCGGACAAGGAACGCCGCATGACGGCGATCCACGAGGCGGGCCACGCCATCCTGCACTACTTCCTTAAAAACGCCGACCCCCTGCACAAAGTCACCATAGTCCCCCACGGGCGGGCGCTGGGGATGGCCCTGTCCCTGCCCAAGGAGGACAGCTACAGCCGCACCAGGGGCTGGATAGAGGATCGCATCGCCATCTGCTACGGCGGCTGGCTGGCGGAAAAGCTCTTCTATGACGAGACCACGACCGGGACCAAGCAGGACATCCAGCAGGCTACGGAAATGGCCCGCCACATGGTCTGCGAATGGGGCATGGCCGAGGAACTGGGGCCTGTCGCCTACGGCCAGGAGGACGAGCCGATCTTTTTGGGCAAGGAAATCGCCCGCCACAAGGACTATTCTGAGGAAACCGCCCGGCGCATCGACAAGTCGGTCAAGGAGATTCTTGACCGAACGCGGGGCGGGGCGGAACGTATCATCCGGGAGAACAAGGACGGGCTGGAGGCGCTTGCCGATGCCCTGCTGAGCCGTGAAACCCTCGTTGACGAGGAGGTGCGGCAGATACTCGGCCTGTCCCCGGCGGCAGGCCATCAGGCTGGAGAAGCCGGAATTTGAGAGGCTGCCCATGAAAGCGCTGGTTGCAGTGTTGGCCGTTTTTCTTGCCCTGTCCGGCGCGCCCGGCCTGGGCGCACAGCAGGGCCTCCCCGAAGAAGGCTGGGCTGAGGAGCAGGGCGATCCCGCCGTTGCGGAGCGCTACGTCTCCTGGATAGAAGAGGCAATCGCCGCAGGGCAGTGGCAGCAGGCGCTGGCCGCCCTCAACAGGGCCGTCGATTTTGCCAACGTTTCATCGGATATCCCCTACCTTTTGGCGACGGTCCTGCTGCGGGAAGGCAGTGACCGGGGGCCTGTTCTGCGGGCGCTGTCCCAGGCCATAACAATCAGGCGGTGGACCCGGTACACCGAGGCCGATGCGCGGCTCTTGCAGGCGCGGCAGATGATCGCCCTGCGCCGCTACCCCGCCGCCCTGGAAACGCTTGCGGTCCGCAGGGCCGCCGCCGGAGAGGATGCCGATTCCGCCGTCCTGCGCCTGGAGGCCCTCAAGGGGCTTGCCGTTGGGTCAGCCCCGCCGGACGGCGAGGCATGGCGGCGGATGGAAACCCTGCCGGCCCCGGCGGAATTCCGCCGCAGGAGGCTCGAAACCCTGGATCGCTACCCCCGCGATCCCCGCCCCCTGCGCCTGCTTTTTGACTACGCCGTGAGGAAGGAGCCAACCAGGGACGACATCGCCCTTATGGAGATTGCCCTCAAGCGGCTGCCCTTCCTTTTGGAAACCGACCCCGAGCTTGCCTGGATGGCGGCCCCCTTTGTTACCGATGTTGACGAGGCCCGGCGGCTGGTCGGGTCCTACCGCTCCGGCTCCCTGCTGACCAATGCCGGCGGCTTCAGGCCGGCCCCGGCCTCGATAGCCCTGGCGCTGAACCTTGGACTGCTGGACGACATCGACGCGGTGGGCGAGCTGTTTGGCGACGGCGTTACCACCATCGACAAGGGCCTGATCCTCGGCGTTGGGGAACTGCTCCGCAGCGAGGAGGGGAGGGATGCCCTCGCCCAAAAGCTCCATTCCTTCACCGGGACGATAAGCGAGGACGAGGATCGGGACGGCATCCCGGAAGGCCGTGCCGTTTGCCGGCAGGGCGTCGTACTGGAATACCACTGTGATGTCGATCAGGACGGCCTGGACGACATGGCCGTCGCCTTTGAGCTCGGCCAGCCCCGGAGGGCGGAGTTGCATGCCCTGCCTGCGGCGGGCAACGAAAGGGCAAAGGCGCGGGTTCACTGGGAGCGCTACCCCTCGGTGAAACAGGTTGTATTAGGAAGGGAAACCTTCCTGTTTGGCCCGGAGGGCTTTATGTTCTCCCCCGTCGGTTTCGAGGAGCTATGCGCCACGGAAAGCTACGCCGGCCTTTTGTTCCCCCGGCACGATCCCCAGAGCCAGGGCCTGACCCGGCGTATGCTGAGTTCCTTTGCCGTTTCCGTCCAGCGCCCCAGCGCCGAATTTGAGGGCGGCGTGGAGAGCCTGGCCCTTGTCCGGGGGGTGCCTTTCCGCGCCGAGGTTGTCCTTGGCGGCGCGGTCGTTTCCGCCACCGAATTCGAAAACGGCTTCCCCCTGATCCAGCGGGTGGACCTTGACCGGGACGGGCGGATGGAAACCATCCGCCGTTACCGCCCGCCCGTGGCCAGCGCGGAATTCTCGGAAAGCGACTGGAACAACGACGGCGTCTTTGAGTACGTCGAGCTGTACCACGAAAACGGCTCGGTTGTTTATTCATGGGACTTTGACCTGCAATGAGGAATAAACGACTAACCGCCCTTTGCCCTTTGCCCTTTGCTCTTTGTTACTTTGCTCTTTACTCTTTGCTCTTTGCTCTTTGCTCTTTGCTCTTTTTTCTTTCCTGCGAGACGCTCAAAACGCAGGAGGAAAAGCTCGCCCCCCGCCGTTCAACGGGGGAGATACGGCTTGACGACATCAGCCTACAGGTCTCGCGGAATCCCGTGGCGGCTATTGACCTCATCGGCAGCTACCGCGAGGCGTACCGGGTTCTCGACGATGCCGGCACAGCCGAGCAGCTTCAGTCGCTGGAGGCGCAGGCCCTGGAAAATTTGCGGGGCCTTGTCGAAAAGGCGGTCCAAGACGAGCGCTGGGACGATGCCGCTTCCTACAGCCGCTCGCTGGCAAACGCCGGGGCGCAGGGGCATGAGGCCGAGCTTGACCTCATCCTGGCCGGGGCAAGGAAGAAACTCGCCGACGGCAACACCCTTGGCGCCTTTCTCGCCGCGGTGCAGGTCCACGGGCAGCGCCCCCTTTCCCTTGCCGACGCGGTGTTCTTCCTTGAGCAGGCGGCCCAGTTGAAGCAGAGACGGGCGGCGGCCTATTTCTGCGCGGCGGCGGAGCAGGCAGGCGGCGCGCGGGCCGTGCCTGCCGCCCTGCGCGAATACGCCCAGGGCACCGACAGCGTCGCCGACATGATCAAGGGCGTTGCCACGGTTATCGTTGACCGGGGCATCAAAATCGAGCGGGGCCGGGGCTACTCGGACCGGGTGCTTGGCTCGGCGTTTTTTGTCGATCCGAAAGGCTTTTTGATCACCAACTACCACGTCATAGCAAGCGAGGTCGATCCAAAGTACGAAGGCTTCTCGCGGATGTACATACGCATGGGGGACAGCACCAGCCCCCGCTACCCGGCCCGGGTAATCGGCTGGGACCAGGCCCTCGACCTCGCCCTGATCAAAACGGAGCATCCGGCGGAATTTGTCTTTTCCGTGGTGGACCGGGTGATACCCAGGGTGGGCGACACGGTCATTGCAATCGGGTCGCCGGGCGGGCTGGAAAAAACCGTCACCTCCGGCATAGTGTCGGCCCTCAACCGCCGCTTTTTGCAGATAGGGGACGTTATCCAGATTGACGCGGCGGTCAACTACGGCAATTCCGGCGGCCCGGTCTTGGACTCGTCGGGGCGGCTGGTGGGCATTGTCTTTGCCGGAATCCCGCAGTACCAGGGGCTGAACTTCGCCGTCCCCGCCCAGCGGCTTGCCGCCGCACTGCCCGCCATGCTGGAAGGCGGCAAGGCCGAGCGGCCCTGGCTTGGCCTCGCCCTCAGCGAGACGGCCTCCGGCGCCGAGATAATCTACACCGCGCCGAACACCCCGGCGGCAAGGCACCATGTCGAGGAGGGCAGCGTCATCGCGTCGCTGAATGGCCGCGAGATACAGGCCCCGCAGAGCCTGCTGATCCCCGCCCTGCAAGACGCGATTTTCCAGTCCCGCCCCGGCGAGCTTGTGGCGCTGGAAACCAGGGAAAGCGACGGCCAGGTCAGGCGGCGCCTCGTCATGACGGCCAGCCGCCCGGAGCTTCCCCTCCGCGACGCCGCGCTGGTTGACAGCAGGGAGCGGCTTGCCGCCCCCCTTTTCGGCATCATACTGTCGCCCGGCCAGGGAAGGCCCCGGTCGGCATCCTACGAGATAAGAAAAATAGTGCGCGGCTCAATCGCCGACGAGGCGGGCATCTCCGATCAGGACCCCATACACATCCGGGGCTTCCGTATCATGGAAAAAGAGGGCTACGCCC
Organism: Treponema sp.; assembly: GCA_031273185.1. Next base: position 17,206 of record JAISSG010000078.1, read on the forward strand.
TCATGGAAATCAACATAAAAAAGCGCAACATGGGTTTCATGGAAACCACCATGCAGCTTCCGGCAAGCCTGGACTCGCCGGACACCCTGTAAGGCAGGACCTTATCCCAGATGCTCCTTGATTATCGATGCAAGGGAATTTTCCCCGGTCTTGACGATCTCTCTTTCCCTGTTGTAGCTTTCCGTTGAATCCGAGGCATGGGCGGTGTTGACCATCACGCTGGAGCCGAATTCCCGGCGCACCGTGCCCTCCTGCGCCTCGTTGGGATTGGTGGAGCCGAGCGCGTCGCGGATTTTCTTTATCGCGTTCTCGCCTTCGTAAATCACGATCATGCACTTTATGTCGCCGGGCTTGCTGAGTTCGCCGGGGGGGTAATCCCCTGGCCGCTTGCCGCACATGAATTCCACCACTTGGGCGAACTGGTCCCGGGCGCATTCAACCCCAAAACTTGTTGTAAGTATTTTCAGCGATTCCTCGCTGAGCGTTAGCTGGAATTCCTTCTCCAGGATTTCCTTTGCCTTCCGCCCGAATCTGGGGGACAGCTTTTCCAGCAGCACCGCCTCGACGGGGCCGTAAAAAAGCATCGCCTCGGCAAGCGAAAAATAGTGCACCTTGACCCCGATGATCTTCAGCCCCGTGCGCGAGAACATGTCGATAATGGTGCCGGGGCGGGACGAATGGTGCCCCCAGTTGTCCGGCTTGATTATCACCAGGGTCTGCTCGATTTTCCCAGGCTCGGGGCAGCCGGTATTCTGCACGACGTTTCCCCTGCCCTCAAGGAATTTTGCCATCATGAGCAGGTCCTCGTCTGCCTCTTTCTGGCTGCGGGGGGTCAGCACGGCGGGCTCGAAATGGGTCACTTTCTCCAAATCGTCCGGGGCAAAAATCAGGTCGGCATAGGTGTCCCGGATCGTCTCGCCGGAAAGCGCGTCAACCCCCACGTGGTGGGTATAGATGTGGCCGCAGGTGGCAAGGAGCTGGTCGCAGGGGTTCTCCCCCCGGAACAGCAAAAGCAGTGCCCGCTGGGGCTGCCCCCCCGAAGGGGCAAGATGCGTTTCCACGTAATCGGTAAGCAGCATTACCTGGTTTTGCGGGGCGCGCCTTCTCAGGCTGTCCGCGTATTCTTTGGCGAACGCATGGTCGGCGGCAAATATCTGCGCCCCGACCAGTTCAAGGTTTGTCCGTGACAGCAGGCGGGAAAGAACCCCGCCGGTCCTGCTTTTGGCGACGGTGTAGGGGGTTACCAGCACGTATGAAAGTGTCTTGCTCATTCCACCAGTCTACCACTGCACGCGGCGTTAGTCAATGCGCCTCAGCGGGCCGCCACCTCGAACCCCTCTTCCGCAATCGCCGCCGCGATGGTATCAAGCGGCGCAAGGGCGGGGTCGTGGCTGAAAGACACCTTCCCCTCTTTCAGGCTGACGGAAACGCCCGCCACGCCGTCAAGGGCCGACAGCGCGTTGCTCACCGCTTTCACGCAATGATCGCAGGACATGCCTTTTACTTCCAGTGTTCTTGTTTCCATGCTCTTGCTTCCTCCAGTTTTTCCAGATCAAACGAGGTCTCCTGGTACACATAGTTGAGCCAGTTGTCAAAAAACAGGTTGGCGTGGGCGCGCCAGCGGACTACCGGGGGCCGTGACGGGTCGTCGCCGGGGTAGTAGTTCTTCGGCGGATCGATGGGCAGGCCCTTCGCCAGGTCGCGGCGGTACTCCCTGTCCAGCGTGAGGGGGTCGTATTCCAGGTGGCCGGTGACGTACACCTCGCGGCCATCGCGGGCGGTGGCGATAAAAACCCCGGCCTCGGCGGTCTCGGACTGGATTGCCAGGCGCGGCTCGGCGGCGATTGCGTCGCGGTCGCTGGCGGTGTGCCGGGACTGCGGCGCGAGGAATTCGTCGTCAAAGCCCCGGAACAGGGCCTGGTACTGCCCGTTTACGGCATGGGGGAAAATGCCGAACAGCTTTTTGCCCAGCGGCTTCTTGGGGATGCCGTAGCGGCGGTACAGCCCCGCCTGCGCCCCCCAGCATATATGCAAAGCCGAGAAAACATTTTTCTCGGAATAATCGATAACCTGCGCAAGCTCGTCCCAGTAGTCAACTTCCTCAAAGGGCAGGGTCTCCACCGGCGCGCCAGTGATAATCAGGCCGTCAAACCGCATCTGAGCGGAGACTATATCCTCTGTGCTGATGTAAAATTTTTCCAGGTGCCCCGGCGGCGCGTTCTTTGACTCGTGGCTGCCCATCCGCAGGAAAGTGATGTCCACCTGCAAGGGGCTGTTGCCCAAAAGCCGCAATAGCTGTATCTCGGTGTCCACGGTCGTGGGCATGAGGTTGACGATTGCCACCTTGAGCGGGCGGATGTCCTGGTGCTCGGCGCGATCCTCGGTTATGACAAAGACCTGTTCCCGGTTGAGCGCGTCGTAGGCCGGCAAAGCCCTCGGAATCTTTATCGGCATGTCTGCATCCTGCCGTCTACTGTAGCAAAACCGGCGGCTCGTTGACAAGGGAACAAGCGATGGTATACTTGTAAAAAAGGAGGCGCAAATGCTTGCGGTAAAAGGCAGATACAATGGGGCAACACGGAAATCAATTTTCACTCTTAGCCAGCCAAAACAGAGATAATATTCTGAGAATCCAACAGGCAATCAAACATCAGTCTTGACAGAGGGAGTTTTGACTTTGATTTGTCTTTATAGC
>JAISSG010000099.1 GCA_031273185.1 Treponema sp.
GCTATAAAGACAAATCAAAGTCAAAACTCCCTCTGTCAAGACTGATGCTTGATTGCTTGTTGGATTCTCAGAATATTATCTCTGTTTTGGCTGGCTAAGAGTGAAAATTGATTTCCGTGGGATCAAAGGCTCGGCAATCGCCCAAAACTCGTCCGAATTTCCCATGAGTGTTTTTGTGTCATTTTCCTCTCCAATTTCACTTATCGGAGAGTTTCTGTTAATTATTTAGGGATAAGCTCTAAATCATCGCGTCATTGCGGCTTTTCTTATAGAGAACCAGCCGCGAGCCTCTTCCGGCATAGATAGAATTAAAATTTTGCGCGACATCTTGAACGAGATCACGGGCATTTTCATAGCCATTGTCTCGCAATTGTTGCAGGCGGTCTGGGCGTTCTATGTGTTTTTCCCCATAGTTATCCCTTTCGCCTTCCTGCTTGCCAATCCGCAACCTGATTTTCCCGGCCTGCCGCCGTATCTCCCTGGCTATTTCGGGCGAAATTTCCCCAAAATCCCTGCTTCCGCCGCTGGTAAGGACATATTCGCCGTCATGCCGCACAGGAACATTCTCCTTCTCTTCCACCTTCCTTCCTTCCTTCCGCCGGTTTTTTCACCGTCAACTCCATCCTAACATAAACCGTCTTCTTATGTCTGTTCTTGTCGATTATCTGTTTCGGGGCCAGCTTCGAGCGGTCTATGGCTTTCTCAAGCTGGCCATTGCTGTCTATTGCTATAACGAAATCGGCCATAATCACTCCCCAACGTCCGCCCTGAATCCGCCCAGAATCATTTCTTCCACTTTAGGGCGGGTGGTTCTCTCCAGCGCCCCCAGCATGTCCACGGGTTCGACACGCTTCCTAATCCATGCGTTTGGCGCAGTAACAAACTGCAACGCCGATATGACCCTGAAGGTAAAGTAGCCTCCTCCCCCAGCCATCCTTACCATGCCGTCCATATTCCCGTCCCCTTCATGCCTGCCGCCCCATTGATACTCCTGCCTGATAACATCTTCGCCGCGGTAATTAGGCTCGGTATGGACATGGCCTACAATCTCCCCGCTCTTTTTGACATACCCTGTTTTTTTGGATGTTTTTATTTTGGCGAACTGGCTTTCAAAAAGCGGTTTTGAAATAAAATTACCCCAATGCGCTCTCTTGCCTCCCTTGCTGTTCGGAGTACCCCAGCGGATCGGCACGATTACATACGGTATCCCGTCCTCTGAAACCCGGCTTTTTTTTCCAAACGGGTGGGTTGTCTTCATGTCAAGCTCTTCGGTCCCTTCCTGAATCCTCTGCACCCGCGCGGAATCAGACTCGATATTCACGTCAAACGGGGCGTTTTCCCTTATCCTGATTGAGTTGCCAAGGTTTGGAGAGGGATATTTATTCTTCGGTATCCCGTCCAGGTCGCCGCCATTAAGCCACTCCTTCCACATACCCAAAATAAATTGTGCCGAAAAGTTAAAGGCCGCCGACCCTATCGGGAAAACCTTGCCCGCTGATTTCCCCAAGCCAAGCGCGGCCAACCGGTCAAGAAGTTCTGAATCTACCGTTATGTCAAATCGTATCATTGCACATTCACCCGCTTTTTCTCCGCGTAAGAGGCATGCAACGTCACGACGGCTTTTTTCGGCATACGCTGGTTTTCGCTGGTTCGTAATTGCGGGATCGATTTTGCCACAATGTAGGTGGGATTCTCCTTGTAAGTTATGCTGTAGGCTTCGTCCGGTTCCGGCGCGTCTTCGCATAGCCATTTTATACGGTTTGCCCCGGTCAGCAGGAAGTCCACGCCCTGCCGATATTCCCGCTCTTTCCCCAGGCACGAAACGATCTCCTGCACAAAAAAAGCCCCTATCGTGTCGTCAGTGTCGCTTATTCGCTTCGTTACGTCCTTTCTGGTATTTGTACCCGACAACACGGTCAGCACGTCGTCTTCGGCAACGTCGCAAGCATAGGGAAACGTGATAATAGCTTGCCCGTGATTTTCTACCATGGCCGCTTCGTCCGCCTTTGAAAGCTCCTGATTCATCACGGCAAAAATGAAGGGGGGGACATACTCAATGTCATAGGCGGTAACTGGTTCGGTTATTGCCGGCGGGGTGTCCGTTTCCCCTTCGGGGATTTTCGGCTCAATCAAAAATAAATCCGTGCGGTATTCCTTCGCTTCGTACTCAATCCCCGCGCCGTCCACAATTTTCCCGATCTTCTCAATGTCTCCGGGGGCGGTGTGATACAGCCCGTCGATGCCCGCCCGCCGGGACCGCAGGCCGCCGACCCGGTAATATCCCGCCCCCAGTTTTTCACAGGCCGCCTTCTTCACATGGGAAACCGTGTCCTTGGTCATCACCACATACACATAATCGCCCTTATTGATAGGGCTTTCCGGGTTCAACTGGATATACTTTCCGTATTTTTTGGCGTTCCTAAAAGGGACTCCGTTAAAGTCGTACACAAAATCAAGGGCGCAGCCGGTAAATTCTTCCGCAACCTCGATAATGCCCTCGATGTCCGCCATGACTGTTTGGGTAACGCTCATTTTCGGCTGGAAGCCGTATATCACGCCCCGACCGCCGCACCGCTTGCAGTGAATGTCCGTCTGTTCGGTGTCCTGAAGGGCGCAGGGGCATTTTGTAGCCGTCCGCCACCTGATAAACTGGCCGTGACGGGAAATTAAACTTTCATACCCTTCTTTATTTAGCGTGAGAACAACAGGCGAATCGCGTCCGAGTCCTTGTCCGATGGCTATACCCTCCCCTACAACGATCCAAGCGGGATATGTCCAAACTTCCGCTGATTGTCCGCAATGTATTCTTTCAGTTCGTCTTGGTAGACTTTGACCCTCGCACCGAAATACGCCGATGTCGCCGACTGGGTAGAGCTAAACGACTCGCTTAATCCGTCCATGCTTAAACTGCTGCTTGAAAAGCCCGACATAAGCCCGTCGCCGACCACATTCAACAGAGCTATAGCGGCGCTTTTCGCTATGGCTTCCCGTAAATCCCTCGGAACATCGCCGGCGGTTTCATACCCGGCGTCATAGTCAATGTCGTAAAACAGGTGCATACTTAATGTTTCAGTACCGTACATATTCGTTGCCGCCTGTATGCCCCGCATGGTTTCAGAGGGGCGGAGCGGGCGCTCCATGAGCTTCAATAGCCCCTTCGTTTTATCGACAATGGTTTTTTCCAACAGGCTTCTTGAGGCTTGGAATCTGCCAAGAAGATTGGACTGTCTTCTGTTTTGAATAGCAGAATCGCCGGCCAAATAAATATAGCGGTAGTCAAGGCTTTCATAGAAATAAGGCGTTACATAGCCAAGCCCATTCGTAAAAAACTGGACGATTTGGACAAAGTCCTGATGCTGCATATAGACGACACAAGCCGCAATTTTGCGGATCATGCGGCCATAATCAACGAAATTATAACCAGGCTGAATAACCTCATTGAAACCCCGCCAAAACCAAAAAGGAAAATCGGTTTTAATACTGATTAACAGCGGATGGCTGTTAAAATCCCTGTTTCGGGCACGCCAGAGCGACAGCCGCCATGCGCGTTAACACGCTGGCGATTACAAGTCGTAAATCTCGCGGAGGAAGAGGGCTGCGGCTTGGGAGACGTTGAGGCTTTCGATGTTGCCCGTTCCCGGAACGCGCAATAGACAGGTGCAGTTGCCCTTCACGCCCTGCGGCAGGCCGGATTCCTCGTTGCCTAGCACGAGGGCGATGCCGGGTCGCCCAGCCTCACAGCCCCAGTCCTTCACCACGCGGGGAAGGTCGCCGATGCGCAGGCGCGCGCGGATGTCGGTGCCAATGACGACGATTTTTTCCGCAGCGTCTTTCAAGAAGGCGGCGGTGTTGGAGACTTTTCGCATAACGATATGCTCCATGCCGCCTTCGGCTATCCGGTAGGCGCTGGTGGAAAGCCGCGCCTCGCTGTCGTTCTCGTTCAGGACGATAAAGTGCGCGTCGAAAAAAGCCGCAGCTCTGGCTATCGCCCCCAGATTGTGGTCGTTGCCAACCTCGTGCAGCACGATGCCGGTCTTGCCCTCGCTTGCCCACAGGTCAAGGTCTTCTCTGGTCAGCGGCTCTACCGCCGGGTCAACTATCATCGCCACCACGCCCTGATGGTGGACGCTCTTGCAGATACGTTCCAGTTCCTCGTCCGTGCAGGTCTTGTACGGACGCTTGCGTTCGGCAAGTTGCTTGCAGACCCCGGTGAACGCCCTGAAACGGTCTTCTCGCAGAAAGAGGCGGTTTATCGATTCGGGATGATATTCCGCCAGTGCAAGGGTGGCGTTGAGGCCGCAGACCGCAAGCTCATCCGTCAGCTTGTTGCGCATGACTCACTATAGCCAATATACTTGACTTATGCAAACGGAGAGGCTTTTTTACGACTACGCCACGGACGAGCCGCTTAAGGCAGCCATTGCCGAGGCAAAACCGTGGAAGGATTCGGCGGGGGAGGGGCTTGCGCTGGTTCTGGACAGGACGATCTTTTACCCAGAGGGCGGCGGACAGCCCGGCGACCGGGGCACGGTCAACGGCTGTGCGCTCGCCGACGTTCTGGAAAAAAACGGCGAGATACTGCACATTGTCCGCAGCGGGGAAGGCGCGGCGCTTAAACCCGGCGCGGCGGAACTGGCGCTTGACGCGGTGCGCCGCAGGGACCTTACCGTGCAGCACAGCGCCCAGCATCTCCTTTCCGGGGTATTGTTGCACATAACGGGCAGCTTCACCGTTTCCATGCACTTGGGCGACGAGGCAAGCACCATCGACCTAGACTGCGCGGAAATCTCCGCCGAAACCCTGCTTGCCGCCGAGGAAGCCGTCGCCGCCGTCATCGAGGAGGATCGCCCGATAATCACCCACCTCTGCCCGCCTGAGGACGTTGGCAGTTTCCCCCTGCGAAAAATCCCCCCTCAGGGCGAGGAGGTGATCCGGGTCATCGAGATACAGGGCAGCGATTTTTCCCCCTGCTGCGGCACGCACCTGCGCTCGACCGGGCAAATCGGCATGATGCGAATCCTTGGAGCGGAAAAGTACAAGGGCATGAACAGGATTAGTTTTATCGCGGGCAGGCGGGTTTTGGCGAACCACCGCCTGCTCCACGACAATGCGGGCATTAGCTCCCGCGGGCTGAAAGTCCCGATAAGCGAGATTGGCAAGGGGACGCTTGCCCTACTGGAAAAAGCCGCCATGCTTGAAAAGCGGGTAAAGGAGCTTGAGGAGCAGTCGGCAAACCAAAAGGCGCATACATTGATAGAAAGGGCAGGTTTGGCGGCACAGGAACGGGGGGCCGTGCTGGTGGAATGCTACGACAGCGAAAACATCGATGAGATTGTCCGCATCGGCAAGGCGGCGCAAAAATTAAGCGAGGCGGTGTTAGTCCTTGTATCCCAGAGCGATTTAAAATTCGCCGCATTGTGCTCTGCCAAGGGTTTTGACATCAGGCCCCTGCTTGCCGATGCCTTTGCGCGGGCAAAGGGCAAGGGCGGCGGCGGGCCTTCGTTTTTTCAGGGGCAGTTCGCAACAGCCGAAGACCTGTCCGCCTTTCTCGCTGGCATAGGGGGCAGGGCATGAGCATCGTTACCAAAACCGGCGATGACGGGCACACGGACATTATCGGCGGCACGCGTCTTCCAAAGGACAGCCCGTTAATCGAATGTCTGGGAACGCTGGACGAGCTTAACGCCTTTCTGGGCGATGCCAAGGTCTCGTTATGCGACACCCATGCCATAGAACTTATCACCGAAATCCAAAAAGACCTTTTCTCGCTGATGGGCATTATCGCCGGCACGCCCGTATCCGCAGGGGGCATATACCAAAGCCGCCTCGATCAGGCTGTCGAGAAGCTGGAAGCGGAGATGCCGCCGCTTGCCTCGTTCGTTGTTCCGGGGGCGACAGTCGCCTCGGCAAAGCTCCACATCGCCCGCGCCGTATGCCGCCGCGCCGAACGGCGGCTTGTCGGGCTTGACCTGTGCGGGGAAACCAAGACCACCGCAGTGCCGTACATCAACCGCCTTTCCGACCTGTTGTTTCTATTGGCGCAAAAGGAATTACCATGAACGATATTAACTCCGTGCTGATAGCAGGGGCGGGGGCTATCGGTCTGCTTGTCGCCGAGACGATCTACAACGCCGACCCAAACTGCGTCTCCATTCTGGCAAACGGCGAACGGCTGGAGCGTTACCGGAACAACGGCCTGTGGGTAAACGGCAAAAGAATTGATTTCCGTCTTGCCTGCGGGGAACAAGCCGACCTCATTATTGTCGCCTGCAAATTGCATCATCTGGATCAGGTTATCGAAGACATCCGCCCATCCGTTGGCAAGGACACGATCATCCTTTCCCTGCTTAACGGCATCACCAGCGAGGAAATAATCGGGCGGCGACTGGGCGGGGAGCGGCTGCCTTTGGCAATGATCATCGGGGTCGATGCCCTTCACCATGACGGGAAAACGACCTATACAAAGAAAGGTGTTATTCATTTTGGGGATAGGGACGGTAACAACGGGGAACGGGAAAAAAGAATAACGGCATTTTTCGCCCGCAGCGGCGTTGCGTTTAACGTCGATGCGAACATGAAGCGGGCACTCTGGTACAAATTCATGGTGAACATCGGGATAAATCAGACAACGGCGATTCTCAGGCTGCCCTACGGCGCGTTTATGAACAGCGGTGTGCCTAGCGAAATACCCGAAGCCCGGCTACTGGCGGAACAGGCGATGCGCGAGGCGATTGTCGTAGCCAACGCCGAGGGAATCGATCTGGGCGAAGGGGACATAGCAAACTGGTACAAGACCTTAAACGCCATTAACCCCTGTGGTTTTACCTCCATGTATCAGGATGTTTTGGCAAAGCGTAAAACCGAGCTGGAGATGTTTTGCCTTGCCTTAATGGAAATTGGCAAGAAGCACGGCATTCCCCTGCCCGTTAACGAGACATTTTACCTGCAACTGCGGGCGATTGAGCAGGGTTACGGGGCGCGGAGGTAGCAATATGCTTGAAATTTTCGGAAAATACAGTACCGCAAAAGTTTTTGCCAATTCTCTGGACGAGCTTTCACGGAATCAAATAGAAAGCCTCTGCAACCAGCCTTTCGCGGCAGGCAGCACCATACGCCTTATGCCCGATGTCCATGCCGGGGCGGGCTGCACCATCGGCACCACCATGACTATTGGCGATAAAATCGTTCCCAATTTGGTCGGGGTTGACATCGGGTGCGGCATGGAAACGGTGGTCATTGACGCAAACGCGCCAAGTGCCAGGAATTTTGACCCGGCGCGGCTTGACAAAATAATCAGTGCCCATATCCCCAGCGGAATGGACGTAAGGGACACGGGGCATGAATACGCAAAAATGATCCGCCTTGAAAACATCCGCTGCCCTGCAATCGATTCGGCGCGGGCGAGGAAAAGCATAGGAACGCTCGGCGGCGGCAATCACTTCATTGAGGCCAACAGGGACGACGGGGGCAATCTGTACATCGTGATCCATTCGGGCAGCCGCCATTTGGGCAAGGAAATCGCCGAGTATTACCAGGAAGAGGCGTGGAAGCAACTGAATAAAAACAGAAAGCAGGATGTTTCTGAATGCATTGCAAAAATGAAAGCCGAAGGGCGCAAGAAAGAAATTCAAAGCATTGTAAGCAAAATCAGGAGCCAGGTTATTACAGACATCCCCAGGGAATTGGCGTATGTGAGCGGCGAGCTTCTTGGCGATTATGTTAATGACATGAAGATCACCCAGCATTTTGCGCTGGTAAACCGAATGGCGATGATGGCAATAATCCTGCAAGAATCTAACATCCCGGAAGAAGCGATTCATGAACGGTTCTCAACGATCCATAATTACATAGACACCGAGTCGATGATTCTGCGCAAAGGGGCCGTCTCTGCCAGGCTGGGGGAAAAACTAATAATCCCTATCAACATGCGCGACGGCAGCCTTGTCTGCGAAGGGCTGGGCAACCCGGACTGGAACTATTCTTCCCCCCACGGCGCGGGCAGGATAATGAGCAGATCCAGGGCCTTTGCGACCTTGAAAATGGAAGATTACAAAAAGGCCATGGAGGGAATTTATTCCACATCGGTAAACAGTGAAACAATAGATGAAAGCCCTATGGCGTATAAAAACATGGACGACATTGTCGCCAACATAGGGCCTTCCGCGAAAATACTTAAAATAATAAAGCCTGTATACAATTACAAGGCGGCGGAGCAAAGGAAAAAAGGCCGATCCTAAAATCGATTCGGATTGTTCGCCCGCCCCGGCGTGGCGCCGCCGTTCACGGTGACGTACCAGTCCGCCGCGGTGCCGGTGTCGCCCAGCGTTTCGTCCCTGGATATGCTGCGGGTCATAGAAGTCTTGATGTTGCCGCTGCTTGCGGCATCCGCCGGGCTGCAAACATTTCCCGCAGGCGACTTCCACGCGCCCTGCCGGAACAAGAACTCGGCAGCCTCCGCAAGGTAATTATTTTTCCACGCGGGATCGGGGTCTTCAGAGATCATTACCGCGTCCAGCACCTGCCCGTCCTGATCCATCACGTAGACCGCGTCGGTTTTCCGCAGCAGCTTGGCCGAGCCGGGCACCCAAAAATCACGCGCTGTTGGGGACGAGTCCGTGCCGCCCGATTCGTCCAGGCTGTCGCCGTATTCGTCTGCGCATAAATTATCCAGCGTGCGCAGGTGAAGCACCACGTAATCGCCCGCCTGTACCTCCACCGGCTGGAACTCGTAAACCAAGGGAGCCTTGTTGTTCCCCGCGACAAACACCCTCAGCGCGCCCATGTTGCCGTCGGACTCCATTTTGAATTCGATAAACTCCGCCTTGGGCTTGGAATATTCGGTACGCAACTCGTTGATCAGCAACTGCGGAAGGCGGTTGTTTTTTATGGAAAAAGAGGACTGCGAATTCAGGATCTGCTCAAATTCATCCTGGACAAGGATGTCCGCCGCAATTCGCAGCCCCGGCTTCAGGCTTTCACTCAGGCGCACCCTTACCGTGCCGCCCTCCTCGATTGACTCGATTTCAAGGCCGGGGCTGAACTCAAGCGAAATCACCGTAACCGGCACGGAAAACTCAAATTCGATTTCCAGGCCCGAAACCACGTTGCAGGCAAGAAACTCAAGCGCCGGGGCCTCGACTTCAAAGGAAGCCTGCACGCTGATGTCATTCCCCCACTCGTCCGCCGCCAGGATGTCCGCCGTGAAGCAAATGCCCGGCCTTAAGCTTTCTTCGAGGCGCACCCTCACCGTGCTGCCCTCTTCGATTGATTCAATTTCAAAGCGAGGGTCGAACTCCAGCGAAATCACCGTAACCGGCACGGAAAACTCAAATTCGATTTCCAGGCCCGAAACCACGTTGCAGGCAAGAAACTCAAGCGCCGGGATTTCGACTTCAAAGGAAGCCCGCACGCTGATGTCATTCCCCCACTCGTCCGCCGCCAGGATGTCCGCCGTGAACAGAACCCCCGGCCTTAAACTCTCCGCCAGGCGCACCCTTACCGTGCTTCCCTCCCCGATCGACTCAACCTCAAGGCTGGGGCTGAACTCCAGCCAGATCACCCTTACCGGCGCGGAAAACTCAAATTCGATTTCCAGGCCCGAGGCCACGTTGCAGGAGAGCAATACAGCCGCTTCGGGATCGGGAACAACCACGTCTGTCCCATCTTTGCCCATTGGCGAGCTGCAAGCCGTCCAGAAAGAAACAAAAAAAACTACCAAAAACAGATACCAGCGTTTCATGTTTATCCTCCGCCTGTTATATGGCGCAAAAACACGAAATGCTTTAGTCAAAACAGAACGATTGACCCCTCTCCAACTTTTCCCTATCATAGCCGTATGGCAACCCGGAAACCCAGCGCCCAAAAACCAAAAAGAGGGAAAAAACCGCTTGCGGGAAAAAAGCCCCCCTCCAAAAGCAGGCTTCCTGGCCGCGTGCCTGTCTCGGTTATTTTCTGGGTTTTTTTGATAATCGCGCTGATTACCGCCTTCTTTACGCTCCTGCTGCGAGTCAGAAGCGGCGCGGGCGCCCCCCCGGGGCAGGCGGAAGCAGGGCAGGAGGCGCCGCAGGCACCGGCGGCATCGCAGCCGGAAACGCCCCCTGCGCCGCCACCAAGGGGCAGAGAGCCCGCCGTGGGGCCAGCGGAAGCCCCGCCCCAGGGAACGCCGCAGGAGCAGCCACCGGCGCAACGGGCAACAGAACAGCCACCCGCCTCGCCGCCAGCGCCTGCGGAAAGGCCGCCCCAGATCCGCGACCGAAGCGTCTACTTTATGCAGGCCCAACGGGGCGGCGCGGAGCTGCTGCTGGCAAAGGCCAGCCGCAGATTCGGCGTCTCGGACTCCCCCCTCCTTGACTGCATCAACGCCCTTCTTGCCGGCCCCACCGCCGAGGAAAGAAACCGCGGCCTGTTGAGTTTCATCCCGCCGGAAACCCGGATAATCGGGGCGGAGGTCAGGGGCAGTACCGCCTACCTTAACTTTAACGAAGAGTTTCAGTACAACACCTCCGGCAGGGAGGGCAGCGCTGCCCAGGTACGGCAGATAGTCTGGACCGCCACGGAGTTCCCCAACATCAACGACGTGCAGATTCTTATCGAGGGGAAAAGGGTGGATTTTCTGAACGAGGGGGTGCTGATCGGCAGCCCCATCGGAAGATAAATCTAAGGTAGCTGTTCCAAAATATGACATTTTGCGACAGCCCCAATGGGTTTCCCAATAATCGCTGTCTCTGGCATGAAGCGACATGGAGTTGAATTCCATGAGCGAGATGCCGGATGACGTTGCTTTTATATAATAAGCCAAGGAGGTGATATGATCCATTTTTATATTCCAAAAATATCATTATCCTTATTATCATTCCATTCATGCTCTATTCTTTTGGCTGTTTCTCTGGCAATTTCTTCTCCAAAATGATCGCAAACAAATCCCAGACTCATATCGATTCCGGCAGATACTCCAGATGATGTATAATATTTTCCGTCAATAACCCACCGGGCTTTGTTTTTCCAATTTACATTTTTTCCAATGCTTTTTACCCATTCAAAAGCCATTTTATTCGTGGCGAGGGTTTAATACCCCGCCCCTCTGGGGCGGTCATAAAGGTATTAAACCCGAGACCAATACCTTTTAAGAACAACATACCCCGCTGCTCTGCGGCGGGGTATGTT
>JAISSG010000109.1 GCA_031273185.1 Treponema sp.
GTATCAGTCCGCGTTCTCAGCGATTCGGCGTCCCTTTCTTGGAATTGTACGTTTTTTTACCATTTTGTCCCCTCCTGTTTTATATTATATCACATTTTCCTTTAACTTGTTGACATTGAGGGCAAAGGGGAAAGACGGTTCAAATCGCCTTGTACTGGCAGAATGAAAGAGGGCATACAGGGCAGTTGTCGGAATATAAATCGGCGATTATTCCATAAAACATTTTTTGTTAATTATGGGATAAAACATTTTTTGCAATAATGGTGTAAAACTTTTATTGTAAATTATGCTATGCGCTTTGCGCAGTAGGTAGAAAAATTATTCCCCCGCCTTGCGCCGTCCATGGCGCAAGGCGTTTCGTCATGGGGGGTAAAAAAACTTCGTGTAACACACGGTAAATGATTTTCTGAAAAACATCTGCCAGGTGGAACACAGCCGGCATCGGAGCATCGTTAATTTCATGGTCAATGTATTGGCGGCTTTATCGGCATACAGTTTCCTGCCCCATAAGCCGTCCATTCGTGTTCCGGGAGACGAGTGGGCTTTGCCGATTACCGTTTAATCTTTTTTTCGAACTCACGTTATTTACTATGCCCCTCGCCATCCTTTGCTTATAGCATCTTTTTTGAATTCCGAATTGCTGGGCCCCGTCCCCTTACTCCCTCTCGTGAATCGGGGCGTATGGCTGCTGCTTGACAACGGACTTGTAGGCGGGGCGGATTATCTTGCCCGCGTTCACCAACTCCTCGATGCGGTGGGCGCACCAGCCCGAAACGCGGGCTACGGCAAAAATCGGGGTGAACAGCTCGTCGGGCAGGTCAAGCATGCTGTAGACAAAGCCGGAGTAAAAATCGACGTTGGCGCTGACGCCTTTGTAGATTTTCCGCAACCGCCCGATTACTTGGGGGGCGAGTTCCTCGACCTTGGAATACAAATGGTACTCTTCCTGCCGGTTTTTCTCGCTGGCAAGCTGTTCGACAAAGCGCTTGAAAATGTATGCGCGGGGATCGGACAGGGAGTATACGGCATGGCCCATTCCGTAAATGAGGCCGGAACGGTCGAACGCCTCCTTGTTAAGGAGCTTTTCAAGATGGGCGATTATTTCGTTGTCGTCGTTCGGGTCCTTGATTACCTCCATCATGTCGCGGAACATCTGCACGACCTTGATGTTCGCGCCTCCGTGGCGCGGGCCTTTCAGCGAGCCGAGCGCGGCGGCAATGGCGGAATAGGTGTCGGTGTGGGAAGACGAAACCACATGGGTGGTAAAGGTGGAGTTGTTACCGCCGCCGTGCTCCGCATGGAGCACCAGGGCGATGTCGAGGATCTGGGCCTCAAGCCGGGAATACTTCGAATCGGCGCGGAGCATGTGCAGGAGGTTTTCGGCAACGGAAAGCCCCTTCACCGGTGGATGGATAAACAGGCTCTGGTTGCGGTGGTAATGGGCGTATGACTGGTACCCGTAGATCGCCAGCAGGGGAAACCGGGCGATCAGGTTGATCGACTGGCGGATAATGTTGGCGATGGAAATGTCGTCGGGGTCGCTGTCATACGCGTACAGGGTCAGCACGCTTTTTGCCAGGGAGATCATCATGTCCTTGCTGGGCGCGTCCATGATGGTGTCGCGCACAAAACCCTCCGGCAGAGCGGTGCACTGCTCAAGCAGGCCGCAAAACTCGTCGTAGTCCTTCCTGTTGGGGAGATGCCCAAACAGCAAGAGATAGCAGGTTTCCTCAAAGCCGAAGCGGTTCTCGTCCAGAAAGCCCTGGACGATGCTTTCGATGCTGATGCCCCGGTAGTACAGCCTTCCCTCGCAGGGGACATAGTCGCCGTCCTCGATTATATAAGAAACTATTTCCGATATTTCCGTCAGGCCGACCAGCACGCCCTTTCCGCTGACATCCCGCAGGCCGCGTTTTACCTCGTACTTGGTAAACAGCTCGTTGTCGATGACACCTTTTTCCATTACCAAACTGGCGTATTTGTCGACTAACTGGGTGATTTCTTCCTTAGCCATGTAGCCCTCCTTGCAGTTTTTTTCGTTTTTCCTCTGCCGCGACGTGCATCTTTTCCAGCTCTGCCATGACCGCGTCAACCGCGGCCTGCTTCTTGTCCTCGATCCCCGCCGCCTCCGCCTCGGCGCGCGCCTTGCCGCGGAATTCCGCGCATGAAAGCACCGGGCCGACGGTAATCCGCATGATGTCCTTGCTTACCGTGTCGTTAACCATGTCGGTTTGCTGCACGTGAAGAATTACGCCGTTCAGCGCGACGCAGCACATATAGTCAAAGGAACGTATGTACGAATCGATTTCGCGCACTCCCTTTTTGGTAGAAGGATCCCAGGGGCGGTAGCGGGTTCCCGAAGGGAACACCAGTATCAGCTTGCCCTGCGTTTTCACCTCGTCAAGCGTTTTCATGGCGGCGCGGTTGATGGCGTTGGAGCGGGCAAGTTCCGCATTTATCTGGTCAGCCTGGCTTTCCGCGTCCAGCCCCTGAATCGATCTGCTGGGGTAAATAACGATGCGGGTGTAGGCGCCGGCAAACGCCGCGACGACGGGGTTGTCCTCGTTGAGCTTCATGCCGGCGATGGCAATTACCGCGTTGGCGATGTCGTCGCCCCGGCCCCCGGCCTGCCGCACCAAAAGGGAGAAAAGCGACAGGTCGAAGTTGCTGTAATGCTCAAGCAGGAGGAGGCAGGACTTTCCCGATTCGGCCTTTGCCAGAAGCTCCTCAAGGTTTTCCATCCCGTCCACGCCGGAACCGGGAAGGAGTTGGGAGCTTGCCATTCCATCCAGGATTGTCAGGATGTCCCTGTCCCCTTCCTGGTACACATTGTCCCCGGTAACAACCGAAGGAACCTTTGAGATGGCGATGGCTTTTTTTATCGGTTCCTCAAATACTTTTATAAAAGTTTCCACCTTATTCTCCCCACAGTCTGATTAGCTCAATGATAACCTTGCAGGCGGCGCACATCTCGCTTACCGAAACCCATTCAAGCCGGCTGTGGAAATTCCTCCCGCCGGTGAAGATGTTCGGGGTCGGGATGCCCAGCTCGGTCAGGCGCGAGCCGTCGGTCCCTCCCCGTATGGGCTTGAGCCGCCACGCAATGCCGATGTTGTCCATCGCGGTTTTAAGGCGATCAAGCACCTGCGGGTTTTCGCCGATCCGCTTGCCCATATTATAGTATTGGGGGCTTGTTTTAACAATCACTTGCCCGCCGGGAAACTGCGCCTCCACGGCCCTGGCTATCGCTTCCAGCGTGGCCAGCCGTCGCTGTATGCCCTCGCTTGCAAAATCCCGCAGGAACACTTCCAGGGCGGCTTGTTCCAGGCTGCCCGATAGTTCCATAGGGCAGTAGTACCCGTAATAGCCGTCGGTGGCTTCGGGGCTTTCCGAACGGGGCAGCATCACCGCGAACGAGGCGGCCATGAGGGCGGCATTCGCCAGAATGCCCCGCGCCGCGCCGACGTGGATCACCTTGCCCCTGAACTCAATGTCGGCCTTCCATGCGTTAAAGCACTCGGTCTCAATCTCGCCCGCAGGTCCGCCGTCCACCGTGTAGCAAGCCGTCGATTTGATTTTTTCGAGGGGGAATTCGGGCAGGCCCTTGCCGGTTTCCTCGTCGGGCGAAAAAATTATCTCCACCGGGCCGTGCCGTATTTCGGGATGCGCCAGAAGCCATTCCACCGTAGCCATGATTTCGGCAACACCTGCCTTGTCGTCTGCGCCCAGCAGGGTTTCGCCCGATGCGTGGATTATCGCCCCGCCCTTCTGCTCTGCCAGTCCCGGCTCTTTTGCCGGGTCAAGCGACAGGCCCCCCGCAAGGGCGATTGCTTCCCCGTCGTAGCCGCTTACCAGCCGGGGCCGCACGTCCTTGCCGGAAACGTCGCTTGCCGTGTCGATGTGGGCAAGGAAGCCGATGGAGGGGGCGCTTTCCCTGCCTTCGCTGGGCGGGAGGCGGGCTATCACATAGCAGTGGGGGGTCAGTTCTACGTCTTTGATGCCAAGCGCCGCAAGCTCGTCCCGCAACACTTTCGCCAGATCCCACTGCCCCAGGGTGGAGGGGGTGGCCTCGACATGGCGGGCGCTCTCGGTGCAGTAGCGGACATAGTTCATGAAACGGGGAACCAGCAGTGCCTCAAGCTGCCGGTCGTCGATGCCGGTTATCGGGCTTTCCATTGGGCATTATGACCAGAAAAGCGGATTTTTATCAATCTGAGGATAATGTCATTCGACGGCAAAATCCTCTGTCTGAAAATTGCCGTAGTACCTTCCCGATTTTGCGGTAAATTTTATTATGATAAAATCGCCGCCGTCCCTTCCGCCTTTGTAGTATATCGAAAAATCGTCCTTCCAAATTTCCTTTTTGATCTTTTTGTCGTCCAGCACTTCCATCGTCCCTTTCAGCATTACTCCCCGAAAGTATCGCTTGTCGCAAAAATAAATGCAGGCTTTTGGGTTGTTTCTGTAGTGCCGTACCCTCATCGAAGGGCTATTGGTATGCCAGTAAAATGTTTTAATGCCTTCCCTTTTAGCGGGCGGCAGCATCGCCTTTGTGGTGGGATAGCCGTTCTCGTCAACGGAGCTGATAAAGCTAACGCCCTGCTTCGCAATGAGGTTGCCGATTGTTTCCGCCGGATTTCTCATCATGCCAATGCCTCCTTAATCGTAGTATCAGTGTAACATTCCTGAATTTATTTGCATAGAACTTTCTCTTGGCAGGTCACGCAAACAGAGTTATACTTATCCCATGCAAGCGCATTTTTACTCACTTGGAGCAGCAGAGGAAGTGACCGGCTCCCGGCACGTGATCGAGATTGACGGGGAAAGCTACCTTATCGACTGCGGGGCCTTTCAAGGCTCGCGGGCGGAAGCGGATCGGAAAAACCGCGAGTTTCCCATTGAGGCCGACAAAATCGACGGGACGATCCTGACCCACGGCCACCTTGACCACTGCGGGCTTTTGCCGCTGCTGGTAAAAAAGGGCTACAAAAAAAACATATACGCGACACCGGCAAGCAGGGACATTGCCAGCCTCATCATGATGGATTCCGCCCATATAATGGCCCACGATGCCGAGTACCTTCGCAAGCAGGCAAAGAAAAGCGGCGCTAAGTTCGACTGGACGCCGCTGTACACCGAGCAGGACGCGATTGCCGCGACCGGCCAGACGGTCGGAATATCGTATAACAGGCCGATGCAGATCGGCGACGGGATAACGCTGGAGTTTGACGATGCGGGGCACATACTTGGCTCGGCAATGGCGAACATCACGATAAAGCGGGGCGGGCAGGAACTGCGGATACTTGCCACCGGCGATCTTGGCCGCAAAAACAAGCCGATAATCCGCGACCCGGCCATTCCCGCCGCCGCGCCGGACTACATCATCATTGAAAGCACCTACGGCAACCGCCTCCACGGCAAGACGGAAGACGCCATCGAAAAGCTGGCGGCGGTGGCGAAACGCGCCGTCGAAAACCGGGGGAGGATAATCATCCCCTCGTTTGCCATCGAGCGTACCCAGGAACTGGTCTACTATTTTCATTTGCTGGTTGACGACGGCATCATCCCGGAAATACCGATTTACGTGGATTCCCCGATGGCGACTAACGCCACGACGATATTCCAGGTGCACCCCGAATGCTACGACGAGGAAACCAAGCAGGCCTTTATCAAGCACCACAAAAATCCTTTTGGCTTTAACAGCCTGCACTTTACCGCCAGCGTCGATGAATCAAAGGCCCTGAATGATCACAAGGGCCCGCTTATTATCATCTCTGCCGATGGGATGTGCGAGGCTGGCCGGATTCAGCACCACCTTATCCACGGCATAGAGAACCCCAACAACACGATCCTTGTCGTAGGCTACATGGCGGAAAACACCCTTGGCAGGCGCATCCGCAACCGCGAAAACGAGGTGAAGATCCACGGCATGTGGCTTAAACTGAAGGCGCAGGTCGAGGAGATAAACGCGTTCAGCGCCCACGCCGACTATGCCGAGGCGGTGGAATGGCTCAAGGCCCTGGACACGTCGCGCCTGAAGGGAATTTTCATAGTGCACGGCGAGAAGAAGGGCCAGGCGGCGTTCAAGAGCTACCTTGCGGAGCAGGGCTTTGGCAATGTGGAGATAGCCAGGTACGGCAAGACCTACGAGCTTGCGTAGCTAACGCAAGGCGCGTCATGCGCGTGTATCAAGAGCTTATCCGGGAATAAGAGCTTATCCCTGCCGTTGAAATCATCCGGCCCCTTGTATTCCTTCATCAGCTCGTCTAACACGTCTTCTGTTATCGCCATACTTCCTCCGGGTAAGTATAGCGTTTTACACAGAATTATTTATGGACCCAACAATGGCGATAATTGTTAAAAGTTTGTTTACCATTTTTCTTTCTCCTCAAAAAATGATGAGTAGGGAGCAAAACATTACTCCCTACTTATTGCGTTTTACTGCTTGGTATAAGTTGGTCCAGAACTGTTTGGAATATGTCCTGTTGAAGCGTTTGATCCCAACCATACCGAGTTACCGTCTGTTGACAAGGCGATAAAACCGAGATTGCTGTCATATTCATCACTGGTTCGTGTGCCGGTAAAGGTATACCCTGTGGGGTAGTTTGTTAGGCTGCTTGTTGCTGTTGCTGTCGCCCAAACCACATTGGCATATTGGATAAAGGCACCTTCTTTATCTTCCCATTTGACAGAGTTGGCGGTAATGGTGAGGGTGTAGGGTTGATAATCGCCTGTTGTGCATTTCCGTGTGCCGATTAAACCGTAACCCCCATGCGCACAGCCGCGTTTTGTCATCCTCATACGCCCGATCCATCAATAGCTGAACCGTCTGTTCCAACGGCTCAAGGCTTTCCAGCAATAACCGCCCAGCCTGCGCGTCGGAAACGTTCCCGGCGGACAGCTCAAACCCCGCTACCGTGGTGTCTCCTACCGTAACCGCGTGAATCTTGGTGTTCCACCCT
>JAISSG010000141.1 GCA_031273185.1 Treponema sp.
CTTGTCGGTGTGGACCCAACTGCACTGCTCGCGGATATTGGCTATTTCCAGCAGGTAGGGGTTGATGTTCGTCTTCCCCAGCATCTTGCGGAACGTGGTTTCGTGCATCCGGGGCGTACAGGAGGCGACGACCAGGCGGTCAAGGTTGTTTTCCGCGATGGCCTGTTTGATCATCTCCTGCCCGGTTATCGAGCAGGTATATTTGTTGGTAGCCGCATACACCACGCCGGGTATCTGTTGCGAAACCTTGGCTACTTGCTCCACGTCGATTACGGAAGCGATATTGGTGCCGCAATGGCAGATTACTACGCCTGTTCTGGCCATTTACACCACCTCCTTCTGTTTGGCTTTCAGCAGATTTTTCAGCAGTTTCTTTGCCGGATGGAAATGGGTGCTGATACCGCTTTTCCCAAAACTCGCCCCCATCGCCACGGCGAGGAGCTCGGTCAGGAAATAGACGGGAAGATCAAAATCCTCGCCATAGGTCATATTCACCGCATTCTGCCGCATATCCAGGTTCATCATGCACAGGGGGCATGCGCTCACTATCGCCTGCGCCCCGTTCGCCCGCGCGTTCTTGAATATTTTGTAGATAAGGGGCTTGCTTTCGGCGGGCAGATCAACGTGGTGGCTTCCGCCGCAGCATTCCACCTTGAAGGCCCAGTCAACGCTCGTTGCGCCGGTCAGGCGCACCAGTTCGTCCATCGCTTGGGGGTCTTCGCAGTTTTTCAGCTTGGTAACGTCCGTCGGGCGGGTGAGCAGGCAGCCGTAGTAGCACGCCACTTTAAGCCCGGTAAGGGGCTGTTTGATGGCGGCCTTGATAGCCGTCATGGTTTCAGGAACGCTGTAGGTGTCCAGCAGGTTGAATATCTCGGTGCCCTCGCTTACGGGCATTTCGATCAGCCGCGAAAGTTTTTCCTGCTCCTCGGCGGCGGCTTTTTGGGCGCATTTCATGCGGATATAGCATCCGGCGCAGGGCACGGCTATGGTCATGTTGGGGTTCTGCTTCTGGGACAGGGCAAGGTTTCGCCCCGGCAGCGCCACGCCAAGCTCGTGGCTCATCAAGTGACCCGCAGTAGCCCCGCAGCAGTTCCAGTCCTTGATTTCCAGAAACTCAACGCCCACGGCATGGTTCACATACTCAAGCGATTTTCGGTATTCAAGCCCAGTCCCTTCCATGGAGCAGCCCGGAAAGTATGAATATTTCATATTTTCGTTGCCTCCCTCTCGCAGTTATTGATTATTTTGCGTATCGCCATGCGATTCCTGATCATCGCCGGGAAAAATTTCAGTTTTCCGGCTCTAAGCATGGCGGGCAGGTAGTTAAAATGCTGGAGGAGCCGTCCGCTTAACACATTGTAGAACGCCGTGTAGAGGAATTCACTGCTTCTGCCAAACCACTTAACCGGCAGCATGAAGTAATTGGTGGACACGTACGAGCGCTTGATAGGCCGGATACCGACGAACTCCGCCTGCTGCCGTACCGCTTCCATTAACTGCGCAATCGGCACGTCGTGGGGGCAGCGGGCTGAACAGGTATAGCAGGTGGCGCAGATCCACGGCCCCTTGCTGTGCAGTGCCTCATCCAGCAGGCCCAACTGTAGATGCCGTATGACTTGCCGGGGTTTCAGGTCCATGGTCTCGGCCATGGGGCAACCGGCGGCGCATTTTCCGCACTGGTAGCACTCGTGCAGCTTGGCACCCGCTGTGGCAGCCAGCGTCTCTATGCGCCGCTTATTGCTTGCCGGCAG
Organism: Treponema sp.; assembly: GCA_031273185.1. The sequence goes on from JAISSG010000141.1 coordinate 1,752, forward strand.
CCGGCTGAGGTTTTTTTCGGCCATTCCTATTCCTCCTTCCCGGCGAAACCGGGGTTATAACGAAGACGTAATCATCGTAATAGATTACCTAAAGAGCCAGGCTTTGTCAAGCGGGAATTTGGCGGAATTTGGCGGAAATTTGGCATTACGGGGCCAGTCCCTTAAAAAAAGTGTCCCATGATAAAGGTAAATTCGCGGTTGTCGCCCGAGGAAAACTCTCTGAGGTTCCATGTGAAGCTCAGGCGGATGTACAGGTTCCGCATGATCAGGGGGAATACCATAACCTCAAAGCCGCCGCCGACAGCGATGTTTTCCAGGCTAAAAGATATTTCCGATGACGTTTCCGTTTTTGGGGTATGGTACAGGGCCAGGTCTATCAGGGGAGAAAAATGGAATTCGATGTCAAGGCCGCGTAGTTTTCTGTTGTTGAACCATGTTGCAGGGGAAAATGTCGGCAGGCGCAGGGGGAAGTTGGCATTAAGCGACAGCATGTAGTCGGCGGTAAGCTCCCTGTCTCTGATGCCCCGGATGTTGTCCCCGGCCTGATCGTAGAAGCCGGGGTCGTGGTAAAACCAGTGCCGGTACTGTATCCGCGAGGAAATGCCAAAGAAACTGGTGATGATAAAGTGCCCGATGCCCGTGACCGTGATGTCAATGGACAGTGGGTCCTTGCCGTTTTGCTGGCGGAAAAAGTCGTACTCGTATGAGTTGCCGACGGAGACGGAAAGCCCTTTGCGGAAATTCGCGTGCCAGTCTATCCGTTCAAACCCCAGCGTGTGACCGAAATTCAGGAACGGCCCCTTGTGGATGTCTTGCAGGGGCCAGTTGGGCAGTTCGTGGTTAAACTTTGCCGAAATTTCCGGGGTGTAGGTCAGCTCGCCAAACCTGGACACCAAAAGGCCGGTCGGTATCTCCCATGACGTGTACAGCTTGCTGGACAGGTACAGGCCGCTCTGAAAATCCGGGTGTTTCCCCAGGCCGGTACTCAGCTTGTGGCGCTCCTCGTTTTCCTCGTTCAGGTTGACGGATTCCTCAAAGCCAAAGGTAAAGGTGGTGGCCCTGAACGGCAGTTCCATCGAAAGGCCGGTTCTGTTCTGGAAGAAGAAACGCTCGAAAGGCTCCTCGACCTGGGGCCGGTAGCTAAAAAGGTTGAGAAACTGGAAGTTCCAGTCGTAGCCGAAAGCCCTGAAGGGCGTATTGGAATCCACCCCGATGCTGAACGAGTGGCGGCGGTTTTGGTCGTAGCCATAGGTAAGGTCAATTAACAGGGGGTTCATTGTTCCCAGGAAATTGTAGTCCCTTCCCCGCAATACGATCTCAAGCCCGGTATTGTCGCTGTACCTGGGTATGGGAATTACTATGATGTTCCACGAGTCCTCAACCTTGATTGCAAGGGTTACCGGGTACGCGCCGTCCGGCTGCTGCTCCCCGACGGAATAGGTAATTTCCACATTGTCTTTCAATACCCGCTGGTTGACAAGCATCTGGGTCTTCTCCTGGACGTATGCCTCCAGGTTCGCCCTGCCGCGTATCTCCTCGCCTCGTTTTAGCTCCCCGTTGTAAATAAGCGCAAACCCACGGGTTCGCCCCTTTATGTCAAACTCAAAATCCGCAATGACGAACAGCTGATCATCGTCGATGGCCTGCTGGTCTTCGTCCTCAATCCCAATGAGCGGATTCTCCTCGCTTTCATCGCGGGGTTCCTGGGGGCAAAGGGGGGATGCCGACAAAAGAAGCAACGCGACGAGAAAAATAGTTGTTTTTCCAACAGTTAAGATGCTCTGCATATGTAAAGGACAGTAAATGTTTTTGGTGAAGATTACAATAGAATAATGCGGGAATTTTCGTACCCGCCCTGCCAGATACGACAACAGGGTTTTTCCCCCGTGGTACAAAATACCCGCTTGACAAAAAACCAGGAAATCGCTAGGTTTGGGTAACCATTAGACAGGGCAACCGGCGTTTGGGACTTCGCAAGGCGCTCAATAAGTATTTTTATGGCTTATGAATTGCGTAATAAAGAAGACAAGGGTATCCCTGATCTTTATGCTTGGAAAATTTGATCAATACATTAGGTTTAGGAGGAATTGTGAAAAAGCTTCTGTCTCTCATTTTTACTTTGGCCCTGGCCGCCGGATTTGCCGCGGCCCAGGATGGCATCGGCCTTAGCGCAGGCCTGGAATTTGGCATCGGGGACATAAACATGCCAAAACAGGGGAAACTTGTCACTCGAATGGCTTCCCCTCCGGCAGGACCCCCTACCAGTGAACCTGCCCCCGAGGCAAGAAAACCTTATCTCAGGGCCAACATCGGATACGAAAACGGTTTCCTTGACGGTACGCTGGACGTTTATGCCAGGCTGGCCTATGATGTCGGCTTTTACAAATCAGCGGGTAACGTTGCCTTTTACAAATCAGTGGGTGGTGTTGGGTATTACAATCTGGCGGGTGGTGACAGCAAGGAAAAAAATCCCCAAAACCTGTATTTGGACCTTATGGTTGGCTATAACCTGAGGCTGGGCGACACTTCCACCCTGTCTTTTATTGTAGGAAACGAAAATTCCTTTATGCTTTCCCCGCAGGCGGATGGCGGGATCATTGGCGTCGTCAGGCCGGGGATTAAATTCAACCAGTATGGGGGGAATCCCGGAGAATTCTATGCCCAGGCCGATGTTCCCATCGCTTACAAGCGCCTCGGGCAAGAGAATAAGGATCGCACCTTTGCCGGCCTCGACATTACCCTGGGCTGGCTAAGCGCCTTTGGCTTAGGCGTTGAGGCCACATGGCATGTCCTGTTTGCACCTAACGACAAGACTTTGATCTACGCTTACAATCGCCCTGCGGGTATGCCGCAAAATGTACCCTGGACCCCGCCTTCAAACATCCCGGACACTAACGGATTCACCGGCCTCAGTTTTGCCGTTTCTTATGAAACCGGCCCCATCCACGCGGAGGTCGCGCTGACCAGCCCGGTCAAGATACACGGCGTTCCTTACAGTTGGTTCGACACAACGCCGGACTACGGCATGGTAATCACCCCGCTGTTCAGGTATACCTTCATTCCGGGCCTTTCAGCCTACGCAAGCCTCACGATTGACGGAATTGGCGCAAGGGCCGAGCAGAACAGGAAAGTTGGCGTTGGGATCACCCCTGCCATAGGAGTTACCTACAGGTTTTAGGTTTTAGCCGGCGCACTTGGGCATTCCGACACCATGCGCCGCCTAAGGTTTTGTGCCGCTGACAATGGCAACAACGCCGCCGGCTAAATTCTTGAAGCCCGTTTCCTCCAGCCCGCACTCCGCAAAAATCATCGCCAGCTCTTCCTGCGCGGGAAACACGCACGATGTTTCATACAGCAACTGGTAGGCGCTGGCTTTTTTGGCAAAAACTTTTCCCATAAACGGCACGATTATTTTGAAATACAGCCGCCAATAAATTTCCTTGTACACGGGCAGGGAGGGTTTCGCCATGTCCAGCGACACGACCCTGCCCCCCGGCTTGACCACACGCGCCAGTTCCCGAATCCCCTGCCGCAAATCGGACAGGTTGCGCAGCCCCCAGCCCACAATCGC
>JAISSG010000142.1 GCA_031273185.1 Treponema sp.
TCCCGCACAGCCTGGCCGGAGGGGATATTTTTTCGGACAAACTTATCCAGCTTGTCAAACGCCAGCTTGCCGCGCCCAAGGTTACAGGCGCAAACCCCGCAGCCAATATCAACGCCGACTACGGAGGGTACGATGAGAGAATCGTAGGTGGCGGTCCAGCCTATCACCGTGCTTTTCCCTAAATGGACATCGGGCATTACCCTGACCTTTGTTCCCGCAAAAGCGGGGTGGTCAAGGTACAGCCGTATCTTGTTTTCACACGAGGCTTCTATGGCTTTGGCGTACACCAGCGCCTCATTGTGTTTTCCCTTTACCGGGATTGCCTTAATCGTTGCGTCTGTCATTCTTGTTCCTTATTGATCTTAATCAGTTTCATGGTTTCACCGTCGTATACACGGACGGGATTCCCCCGCTCAAGCTCCCAATGGCTATGGCGTAATTCCGAACGCTTCTGTTTCTCCCTGGTTGTTTTTTCATCTGCAAACAGGGACGCAAGCCGGGCAAGGGCGAGCTTTTTGTTCATAAGCTGAGAGCGTTCCCCCCGCGCAGCCGCGCTTTTTCCGGTTGGGATATGGACGGCCCGGACAGCGGTTTCGGTTTTGTTGACATGCTGTCCGCCCGGCCCCCCGGCCCTTGCGGTTTCAAAACGCACATCTGCAAGGGAAAAAGCTTTACCGTTTTCCGGCGTGAAATACGGCTTTACCGAGACAAACCAGTTTTTCCGCCTGTGGTGGGGCCGGTACGCGCTCTGCCATATCCATTGGATAATCCCAACCCATGACTGGGCAAACTGCTCAACGTCCCTTCCTTCAAGGGCAACCAGGGCTGACCTGATGTTTCCTTTTACCTGGGTCGGTTCGCTTTCAATAACTTCCGCCTTGATGCCCTTTTCCCTCAGTAATACCTTAAGCGTTAAAGAGGCGGCATAAGCGCATTCTTCCGGGCCGTTCCCCGCGGAGATGCTTAACCAAATAGTGTTCAAACGAAACTCCTGCATAGTTCTTGTTCGAGAGTAAAAAATGAGAACCTCGCAGAATTGGTAAAAGAAGACGGGTTAAAGTTTGTTAAAGTTTACAGAACACTTTTACCGGGGGCTGGAGGCCCTCGCCTTTTGGTTTTGTGTGGGGTTGGTTTTCCGTACAGTCATCTTAGCGCCTCCTATAGTAAAAGTTATGTTACAAGTACACCAAAAACACATTCTTGTCAATACGGACGGCGCATCCCCGATCCCCATTCCCTACTCTCCCGTAACAAACTTCGGCTTGATCACGGAAAGCAGGGCAGGCAGCACGGTCAGGCTGACCAGGGCGCTGGAGAACATGGTTATGGCGATGAGCAGGCCAAGATTGGCAAGCATGGTAAAGCGGGAAAAAAGCAGTACGGCAAAACCCGCCCCCACCGACACGGCGTTGATGACTATCGCCTTGCCGGTGCTGATAAAAACAGGCCACAGGAATTCGCCGCTTCCCTTGGAAGCCTTGTATTCGCGCTTGTAGGCTTCAAGGCAGTGGATGGTGTAGTCGATCCCCACGCCGATGGAAACGCTGGCAACCATCGAAGTGCCAAGGTTAAGCTTGATCCCCGCAAAGCCCATGATGGCAAAATTTATCAGCACCGAGATTGACAGCGGGGCGATGCCGATGCAGCCGGCCACCAGCGACTTGTTCGAGACGGCGAGAATGATAAAAACGCAGATGATCGAAAAGAACATTGAGATCAACTGGGACTGCACAACGAGGTTGTTCAGCGAACGTTCTACCATTGTCGTGCCGCCCACGGTGACGGTAACATCGGGGGGGAAATTCGCAGCGACGTACCGATATATCTCACGGAAAATCGCCTCGCTGTCGGTCATTCCCAGGGTACGCAACTGCACCGTCGCCTTGATCGCCGTCGGCTCCAGCGGATCGTTGGCGTATTCGCTGATGCTTCCCGAAAGCAGGACCAGGTAGTTCGACACCAGCCGCTGGAGATCCTGCGGGCTTTCCATGCCGTAGCGGCGGGGGTCAACGGGAATCTCGTAGTAGGAAGCGCCCTCGTGATTTACCTGCCGCTTGAGTTCCCATATCAGATCGCTGGCGTTCATGCCCCGGAAACTGCTTCCCGCCCGGTCCAGCAGGGCGACAAGTTCATCCTGGGTGTAAATTTTTTCCCCATTGGAAGTCCCGGCGCTTCCCCTGCCTTGCGCCGCCGTGGCCGGGGCGTCAAGCGTGTCGCCAAAACCAAAGCCAAAATCGTCAGCAGCGCCGAAACCGAAGCCGCCCGATGGCTCGCCAAAGCCGAAGCCGCCGTCGCCCGGCGGGGAAAGCGTCCGCTGGGGCTGTAACCCGTCGGGGCTTTCGCCGGCGTTGAACACCTGGTTGATCCGCTTGACGAGATCGGTAAAGCCCATCACCTTGCCCACGTTGGGAACCTTGTGTTGCAGGTACCCCGAAAGCCCGTCCATGGCGGCAAGGGTGTCCGGCCTCAGCAGAACCTGGGGGCTGTCCGCCTCCACCACCACGCTGACCACCTTGGAGCCGCCGAACTGCCGCCGGATAAAGCCGTCGGATTTGTAAATGTCCGTGTCCGGCCTGAAATACTCCACCATGACGTTGTCAACGATCAGTTTTGAAAGCCCGTACAGCGAGACCGCGCCGACTAAAATGGTAAGGAAAAAAATCGTTTTTTTGCGCCGGGAAACGCTTACCAGGCTTTCGGCGATAAAGACGCTCATTCTCCCGTCCTCGGCGTTTTTGGCAAAACGGGATTTCATGGGGCTCGCCAGGTGAAGCCGTCGCGGCCCCCTGATGATCAGCAGCGCGGGGATGAAGGTAATAGCCACGGTAAAGGCGGCGGCCACGCCGAAACTTGCAAAGTAGCCGAACTCCCTGCACGGGGCGACCGACGTAAAGCAAAAGGAAACAAAGGCGACAAAGGTCGTAAGCGCCGCAAGGAACACCGGCTTGCGGATCTTCATCACGACATCAAGGACCAGTTCGCGGTGTTCTTCCCTGCTCATGGCAGTAGCGCCCCGGCCCGCAAGGTAATGGGTGACAACGTGGATGCCGTAGGCGCTGCCGACGGCGACCAGTATAACCGGCAGCACCGTGGATATGACCGAAAGCTTTATGTCAAAAATCGGCATCGCCCCGACCGACCAGATAGTCGCAATTAGCACTGTAAGCAGGGGCAGGGCCACCGGCGTAAATCCCCAAAACGAGAAAAACAGCACCGCCAGCACGACCAGCACGACCAGCGGGACAAGGAGCTTGAGATCGGCATTCATCGCCTCATTAACGGTGGCGGTAATAACCGGCATCCCCGTCACGTAAACCGTCGCCAAATCCGCAAACGCTTCGCGGGCAAGGTCCCGTACTTCCAGGAAATACTCCATTACTTCCCGGGATGCCGTCTCGTCGGACTTGATCGTCAGCGGGATCAAAAGCTGCGTCGCGCTGAAGTCGTCTGAGAACATCGCCCGGTCGTACATGCCCCAGGAGAGCAGCCGCCGCCTCAATTCGTCTATCTCTTCCGCAGTGCCGAAAAAATCGCCGCCGACCAGTTTTTCCACCACAATGGCATCGCCTTCGGAGGTTATGTAATCGGCGCTGATCAGGGAGACCACGTTTTTGACGACGGGAATTTCCTGAATATCCTGGGAGTAGTCCCGTATCCGCTCCAGGAATTCGCGGTCAAAGACCGTGCCGTACTGCCGCTCCAGCCCCACCAGTATGAAAAAGGAGCTGCCAAACATCTCGTCTATCCAGCGGGATGTCTCAAGGGCCGGGTCATCCGTCGGGACAAAGCGGAGGTTGTTGTTGTCCAGTTCCGCGCGGGGAAGCTGAAAAGCGAAAAACACGGTGACAAGGACTATTACGGCAACTATAAGCCAGGGGTATGTATACAGTTTTCTCATCTTCGTTTCGCCTAAATCCATTAACCTAAATATTCGCGCAGCTTGCTGACGACTTCAGCAAAAATAAGCGGCTTTCCGATATGGCTGTTCATGCCGGCCTCCAGGCATTTTTCAATATCCTCCCTGAACACGTTCGCGGTCATGGCGACAATGGGAATGGTTTTTGCATTCGGGGCATTAAATGCCCTGATCCGGCGCGTCGCATCATACCCGTCCATTTCGGGCATATGCACGTCCAGAAAAATCAGGTCGTATTTTCCCGGCGCTTCGCTGAACATGCGAACCGCCTCCACGCCATTCTCGGCGCAGTCTATCGCAATTTGCGACGGCGCAAGCAGGGTCTGCACGATCTCGCGGTTGATTTCCACGTCTTCGGCCAGCAGTATGCGCCGCCCGGCAAAGATGCCGGTAATATCCAGTTCCCCCTCATCCTTGTGCCGCCCGGCAAAGCCCAAAGCCTCGTTGATGGCATCGGCAATGTCAGAGGGGAACAGGGGCTTTGACAGGAATTTGTCAACGCCCGCCTTTTTCGCCTCGCTCTCGACCGTCGTCCATTCGGCGGCGGATATCATAATCACCACGGAGTTTTCGAGCGTCCGGGCCTTCAATTCGGTTGCCAACTGTATGCCGTCTATTTCCGGCATCTTCCAGTCCACAAAATAGATATGGTAGTGGCCGTTCTTTTCCAAAAGCCGGAGCGCTTCCGCCCCGCTTATGGCAGTGTCGCAGGATACGCCGAAACCCTGCGCGATCTCGCTGAAGT
>JAISSG010000065.1 GCA_031273185.1 Treponema sp.
CCGTTCCATACCCATCCAGCCTCAACCGGATAGATGATCGCGCTGATGAATATACTGTACAGACAGTAGGCGCTGAATTTGGTGCGTTCCGCCATAGCGCCCGATACGATGGTCGCGGCTGTGGCGCAGAACACCATGTTGAAGACGAAGTTGGAATAATCAAAACTGCTGAAATCGGTGAAAATGCCCAGATTCGGGATGCCGATGACGCCGAACACATAATCCTCGGCGCACATGATGCTGAAACCAATTATCGCAAAGCATGGCACGCCGATGGAAAAGTCCACCAGATTCTTCATGATGATGTTGGCGGAGTTTTTGGCGCGGGTGAAGCCTGCCTCCACCATCGCAAAACCGCACTGCATGAAGAACACCAGCGCCGCCCCAATCAGGAACCAAACGCCAAAAACCAAACCGCTTGCTTGTTCAGTGATAGCGGCCACCACTTCACTAATTTCCAATTCCATAAGTACCTCCTCCTGCAAAAAATTAATATAACCGCTTAAAGCGGGTTATATCACGCTGTAAAGTATCTCCCCGTAAGTCGGGATCGGCCAGTGCTTTTTCGCCACAAGCATTTCAAGCTCGTCTACGATAAGCCGCAGTTCCGACATCGCGGTAAAAACCCTGTCGCGGTAGAAACCCGCCTGAGCGAGAATCTTCCTTTCTTCTTTTGATTCCAGTATCGCGCTTTCAAGGGCATCCAGCTTTTTCAAAAGACACGCGGACAGCTTGGTAATGCTGCCAAGCAAATTTTCCTCAAGCGAGACATCCAGTCCGCCGTACGCTTTTTTCTGCCTCAGAAGGTCGATCAGCTCCCTTTGGTAACCCACGCTGGCCGGAATAATCTCGCCCTTGACCATGTCTACCATTGTAAGAGCCTCAATATTGAGCGTCTTGCAATAGGCTTCCAAGAAAATCTCATAGCGCGAATGAATCTCGGCCTTTGTAAGAACATGGTGCTTTGTAAAGAGGTCGATGCTTTTTTTGGAAATAAACTCGGGCATCGCGTCAACGGTGGTTTTCAGGTTTGACAGCCCGCGCTTTTCCGCTTCAACCACCCACTCTTCGGCATAGTTGTTGCCGTTAAAGATGATCCGCTTGTGCTCGCTGAACGTCTTCTTTACAAGGGCCGCGAGATCCGCCTTAAAGTTCTTTGACTTCTCAAGCTCGTCCGCAAACTGCCGCAGAACCTCGGCGATAATCGTGTTCAAGGCAAAGTTGGGGCCAGCGATTGAGAATGTCGAGCCGACCATGCGGAACTCGAACTTGTTGCCCGTGAACGCGAACGGCGACGTGCGGTTGCGGTCTGTCGTGTCCTTCGGGAAATGCGGCAGTACCGTTACGCCAATCTGCATCGCCTTTTTCTCTTTGTTTTTGTAACCGGTTCCCGCATCGATTGCTTCGAGAATTTCCGTCAGCTCCTCGCCGAGGAATATGGATACGATGGCGGGAGGCGCCTCGTTCGCGCCGAGCCGGTGATCGTTCGCGGCGCTTGCCACCGACACCCGCAGGATGTCCTGGTAGTCATCCACGGCCTTGATGACCGCGACCAGGAACAGGAGAAATTGCGCGTTTTCATTGGGCGTCTCGCCGGGTTCGAGAAGGTTAACGCCCGTGTCCGTCGAGATTGACCAGTTGTTGTGCTTGCCGCTCCCGTTGACGCCGGCGAACGGTTTCTCGTGCAGCAGGCAGGCAAGCCCGTGCTTGCTGGCGATGCTCTTCATCAGTTCCATCGTCAACTGGTTGTGGTCGGTGGCGATGTTGGTTGTCGAGAAAATCGGCGCCAGCTCGTGCTGCGCGGGCGCGACTTCGTTGTGCTTGGTCTTGGCGTACACGCCGAGTTTCCAAAGCTCTTCATCAAGCTCGTGCATGAAGGCGGAAATCCTCGGCTTGATCGTGCCAAAATAGTGGTCCTCAAGCTCCTGCCCCTTGGGCGGGCGGGCCCCGAACAGGGTCCTGCCGGTATAGACCAGGTCAGGGCGCCGGAGGTACACCTCCTTGTCGATAAGGAAATACTCCTGCTCCGGCCCGACCGTCGTGATGACGCTCTGCGCGGAGGTATCCCCAAAGAGCCTGAGCACGCGCAGGGCCTGGGTGTTTATCGCCTCCATGGAGCGGAGCAGCGGGGTTTTCTTGTCCAGAGCCTCGCCCGAGTACGAGCAGAAGGCCGTGGGGATGTACAGCGTCCCGTCCTTGATAAAGGCATACGAGGTGGTATCCCAGACGGTATAGCCCCTTGCCTCGAAAGTCGCCCGCAGCCCCCCCGACGGGAAGCTGGACGCGTCCGGCTCCCCCCGAACCAGTTCCTTGCCCGAAAACTCCATGATGATCTTGCCGTCGCCTGCGGGCAGGATAAAGCTGTCGTGCTTCTCCGCCGTGATGCCCGTCATTGGCTGGAACCAGTGGGTATAGTGCGTCGCCCCCTTTTCAACCGCCCAGTTCTTCATGGCGGTGGCGACCACGTTGGCCACGTCGAGTTCCAGATGCGAGCCCTGCACCCTCGTTTTCTTCAGGGCCTGGTAAATGTTCTTGGGAAGCCGCGACTGCATAACCGAGTCGCTAAAAACCATGCTCCCAAACAGATTCGGAATGTCCTTCATCTCTACCCTCCTGTGCGTTCAGTTTGCTTTTTCATAGCCCTCATTCCGAGCCAAAAAAAAGACGCCGCGGGCCGGGGCCCACAGCGCCTTTGCTGTTACATGGCCAATGTAGTAAATCGGCTTTTTTTTGTCAAGTGGCCGATTCCGTGGTTTTGTGAATTTTTGCCAGGCGGCGAATTGAGGCATCTCAAATTTCCGCAACCCGGGCTCTACCCATTCCCGCCTTGTTTCTATATAGTGATACGCCAGGAAGGAAGATGTATCGTGAATACGCTGGACAGCATTAAGAAATCCGTGCGAAAGGCCATGAAAAGCGAATTCTACAAAAAACATTTCGCGGGGCTGAAGCCGGAAGACATCACGTCAATGGCCGATTTCGAGAAACTGCCGTTTACCGACAAGGAGGATCTCCGGCAGGCGTACCCGCTGGGACTCCAGGCCGTGCCCGATGAGAAAATCGTCCGCATCCACTCGTCGTCCGGCACGACCGGCACGCCGGTGATCATCCCGTACACGCGCAAGGACGTGCAGGACTGGGCCGTCATGTTCAAGCGCTGCTACGAGACCGCCGGCATCACCAGCCGGGATCGTATTCACATAACGCCGGGGTACGGGCTGTGGACGGCGGGAATCGGCTTCCAGGCCGGGGCCGAGCTTCTCGGCGCACTGGCCATCCCGATGGGGCCGGGCAACACGGACAAGCAGGTCAAGATGATGCTCGATCTGCAATCGACCGTGATCTGCGCCACGTCCTCCTATGCGCTGCTGCTTGCGGAGGAAATCGAGAAGCGGGGGGTGCGTGACAAGATACGCCTGAAAAAGGGCGTCATCGGCTCCGAGCGCTGGGGCGATAAGATGCGCCGCCGCATCGCCAGCGAGCTTGGCGTCGAGCTGTACGACATCTACGGCCTGACGGAAATCTACGGCCCCGGCATCGGCATCGACTGCGAGCACAACAGCGGCATGCACATGTGGACCGACTACCTGTATTACGAGATCATCGACCCGAAGACCGGCAAGCTGGCGCCGGAAGGGAAGGCCGGCGAGATAGTCATCACCACGCTGCAAAAGGAGGGCGCCCCGCTCATCCGCTACCGCACCCACGACTTGACACGGGCGATACCGGGCAAGTGCAAATGCGGGCGCGACTACCCGAGGATTGACCGGATCATCGGGCGTTCCGACGACATGGTCAAGGTTCGGGGCACGATCATCTACCCCAGCCGGGTGGACGAGCTTCTGGCAGCCATTGACGGAGTGAGCAGCGAGTACCAAATCATGATCGACCACCTGAACGGCAAGGACATACTGACCCTGTTTTTTGAGACATCCGAAACAGGCGAAGCGGTTTCCAGCCTGGAGAAGATCGTCGAAGGCGAATTCAAGCAGAAGATAGGCATTGCGCCCAAGGCAAAAGCCGTCGGCATGGGCGACCTGCCCAGAAGCGAGAAGAAGTCAACGCGGGTGTTTGACAATCGGTATTAGCGGATACTGTGCCGGTGGGAAGGCTCGTTTTCTCTTTTTTTCTTCATCTTTTTGTTTCTTGATGGATTTTATTACAGCCACTGCCATTCTGCGGTTTTTCTTTCCATAATTGCGTGATTAGTTCCGCCGCTGTTCGGGCATCATTGGGATATTGAACCGTTTTTCTTTTGATTTCCTTTCCGATAACCAGATACTCCATCGACACGCAAGTGCCTTGGCTATTGCCACGGTTGCATCCGCCGATGGCATGCAGCTATTTGCTTTCAAATAACTGTCAATGGTTTGCTTTTTGACCCCCACGACAAACGCATGAATATACGGATAGGCATTTTTAGGGGAGTATCATACCATTTTGATGGTCGCATAACCTCCCATAATGACAAAAAAAACGGAAAACCACTGTTATGGACACTCAAAGTTACGCCGAATCACTGCCGAGAATATGCAAAATTCCCCGGATTCTAGGAATAAGGAGTCAATCAGTACATTTTCGTTTATGTGTTTGTCGTACCCCGGAAACAGGGTGGAAAATTGATGTCGGCAAAGCTGGAGGATTTTATTCGAAAGTCTGGTTTAATACCCCGAAGCTCTGCTCCGGCTGAAAACAGTCTCAACTTTTAAAAATTTGGTATTAAACCAGACGTTATAATAAATTTCCTCTCGAACGAGCCTCCGCTCAAATACAACTCAACGTTAAAGATACCGCAGAGATCTGCTCTGCGGAGGCTCATTTGCGGCATGGTATATCAGTGCCATTCATTATTTCCGAAAACGGTATAGGTATTTTTTACAAGTCTTATAATTTTGGCATGGGTTATGCGTTTTAAGCTGGAACGCAGGAGTATCTGGCACCTATTCAGCGGACTGAAACAGGCTGGGGATTTCCTGCTTTAGAAAGTCCCTGATTGTTTTAGCGTGCTGCAAGACAAGGCGCATGTCCGCTTCGGAAAGGCTCACGCCAAAATCGTAACGGGGTTGTACGGAAAAGTGGGTTATTATCGAGCAAAGAGAAGATATGCTGACAAACGAGGGCTGGTGTTTTTCTGCTATGGAGCAAAGTTCATCTAAATCATGTGTATAGGGTGGCTCCTCTCCCAAAATTACCAGGGCGCCTTTTAGGTATTTTTCCGCCGCCTGTTGGCAGTGAAAGGCGATGATCTCTGTTGGAATCGGAATCATATTTGCGGCAAGGTAATTGGCAACAGCCATATCCCGCTCAGCCAGAAGTCTCCATTCCTCTGGTGTATTTGACTGTTTAGCCATAGATGCGTATACCGTCCCTGTTTACTTTCCGCTCCAGGGTTATGTCGTTCAGGCGGTTCACAAAGTCCTTTTTGTTTTTGGCAATGATATCAACGGGCATGGACTTCTTGCGGGCAATAGCCAAACGTATTTGCAGACCGGCATCAAGGTCCCGCAGGGGAAGATCGTCCTTTAACACCACATACAGGTCAAGGTCGGAATCCTTGCGTGGCGTTCCGTAGGCATAGGAGCCGAAAAGGTAAATTTGCTCCACGGGCATGGCGTTAATAATGAGTTCCTTGAGTTTGTCCAGTTCTGCCCGAACTGCTTCGTCCATGCTTAAAGTATCGCACACTTCACACACCGGCGCAACGGTGACGGGCAATAGCTTGCGGCGAATTGCTTCGCCGCATCCGGCTCAGCTTCTTGGCTACTTCTTTTTTGTAGCAGGTTTCTTTGTCGTCGTCTTTTTGGCCGCAGGCTTCTTGGCATCTGCCTTCTTGTCTGCCGACTTTTTTGCCGCCGATTTCTTGGCCGCTGCCTTCTTATCTGTTGCCTTCTTGCCAGCCGCTTTCTTCGCCGCTGGCTTCTTGGGTAACGGATAGAGGCACAGCACGCTTGCGGCAAATTTTTTCGCCGCGTCCGCACCGGCGACGTTTTCTATAATGGCGCAGGCAAATTCCCCCGCAGTACCGGCGGCGCGACTGGTGATGATGTTGCCGTCAATAACCACCCGATCGTCTTTCCACTTGGCAGTGGGGCATTTGGCGATTATCTGCTTTTCCTCGCCGGGGAAGCAGGTAAATTTCTTTCCTTCCAAAAGTCCCAGCGGGGTGAACACCCTCAGCGGCGAGGCGCAGGTACAGGCAACGCATTTGCCCGCCGTCGCCATTGCCTTGAGGAAATCGGTAACTTCCTTTGAATTCGCCACGTTGTCCGCGCCGGGAAGCCCGCCGGGGATGACCACACCATCCCAGTGGTCGGGGTTGAGTTTTCCCTCATCCCGCAGATTGCCGAGCGAGGTGTCGGCGACAACCTTGATGTCGTGGCAGCCCTTAACAACAACGTCGCTGTCAAGCGATACGGTTGTAACGCTGAGTTCCGCCCAGCGGATAAAATCAATGGGGGTGACGGCTTCCGCTTCGTCAAACCCGTCAGCCAGAATTACGATAACGTTCTTTGACATAGTTTTCCTCCGTACCAGAGAACATAGCACGCAGGGTATGATTTGTCAATGTGCGGCAATTTTCGGCAATTTGCCGTGCCGCCAGATTTCCACGATGCCGTCGAGTGCCTTCACTCAGCCGCCGGTCATGCACACATGAAGGTTGCCCTGATGCGCGCTATAGCGCCTCCTGCCTGAATGGAAGCGGAATCCTGTTAATATCGGCAAACAAAAATATATTGCTATCAAGCGCGTAAAAATAAGTATATATCCGTTTTTTTGTCGTAAAATCACGATAAACTGTAGACAAACAGCTCTTTTTGCCCTCAATTAAGGCTTCCAGGGCTTCAGAAAAAAATCCGCGCCACGTCCAGTTTTTTCCCCTGTAATCGCGTAACGTAACATTTTCTGAATTCCATTCAAAGTTATAGGTAATTTGCTCGCCAAGCTTGTTACACAGATAAATTCGCACGACTTCCGGCAATTCACCGCAAAGTTTGGAAAGATATTCGTTGATATTATCTTTCTCATAAAAAAGCGGATTATCAATAAGAAAAACGCCAATTTTAGAATCCAGATAACTTTTTAGCAAATCCGCGTACATAATTCTTTTTTGCAGCACTTCATAAGCGTCCTTGCCTGAAGCGGAAAAAACATGGTGGTTAACTATCGCATCACGCATCGAAGCCTGTGGAAGCGCGAATAAAAACCCCTGGTAAAACCTTCCTCTGGAGGACATACAAATATCAAGCTGCCGCTGTGTTTCTATGCCTTCATATAATACTTCTATTCCAACAGCCTCCGCAAAAGATGCCAGCATTCTTAAATATTCACGATAATGGTAAGACTCTTCGCTTTTATGAATATAATCAATATCAATTTTTATAATATCCGGCTGAAGTAGCGAAAGCCTTTCAATATTACTCGCATTTTTCCCGTAATCATCAAGCGCGATACGAAACCCGGCGTTTTTATAATAGGATAAAACGTTAATCTGCGCATCACTTGCATTAAATTCCTGCTCTGTGATTTCAATGACAATTCTGTCAGGGTCTATGCCAAATTCCCGCATCCATATTATTGTCGGTAATTCCTCCGGCCTGTCCTTGAATTTTTCCAGCCAGGCCAGCCTTATATTGATAAATAAATACTCATTTCGTTTTTCTTCCGCATATTTTCTCAGGGCATATTTTCTTACTATCCTGTCCGCTTTCAGCGCCTCCTCGTCTGTGGTGTTTTCGTCATTGAAGAATGCCCCCAACGACTTTACCGTTCCATCGTTATCAATATACCGTCCCAAAACCTCATAGGAGTATATTTTATTTGAATCTGCCGAGAGAATAGGCTGAAAATATGCGATAATGTTATCCGGCGAAAAATCCATCATAACATACCTTTTTGCGGGTTTCGTCTCAATTTAAATCTCCACGATTCCGTCAAACACCTTCACGCAGTCGCCGGTCATGTACACGGTCTGGTCGGTGTATTTGATGACGAGTTCGCCGCCAAGAAGCTGCATCTTGATGTCCGTGCCTTTGTCGCAGTGCCCGTTCAGGACGGCGGCCACAACCGCGGCACAGGCGCCGGTACCGCAGGCCATAGTCTCGCCGCAGCCCCGTTCCCATATACGCATTTTCAGGTGGTTTCTGCCCATGACCTCGACAAACTCGGCGTTTACCCGGTTGGGAAACAGCGGGTTGTTTTCAAAGAGCGGTCCTATCGTGTGCAGATCGATCTGATCCAGGTGCTCGCAAAAAACCACGGCGTGAGGGTTGCTCATGGAAACGCAGGTAATGGCGTATTTCTTGCCGCCGATGGTTACTTTCCGTGCGACCACGTTCTCGCCTGTCAGGTTGACGGGGATTTTTTCAGGCCGCAGTTCCGCCTGCCCCATGTCCACCGTAACGGACAATACCTCCCCGTTTCTCGTGCTGAGGTTCAAATCCCTGACACCGCTGAGCGTCTCGATCCGCATCTGCCGTTTTTTGACAATACCATTGTCAAAAAGGTATTTTGCGACGCAACGGATCGCGTTGCCGCCGATGCTGTCCTCGCTACCGTCAAGGTTGAATATCCGTATCTTGGCATCGGCGACGGCGGAACGGAGGATCAGGAAAATACCCTCGCCGCCTATGCCGGTGTGCCGGTTGGACAGCAGCGCCGACAGCGATTCCGGCGAATTGATTTCAAGGTTAAAACAATTAATGCAAATATAATCGTTGCTGCAGCCGTGCATCTTGGTGAAGGGCAGGCGTATGCGGCTGGTTCGCATATTGTTGATGTCAACCAGCTCGGTGTTTATTTCGCTGTAGTCGGAAAGCAGCGAGTCTGCCAGAGCGTTTGCCGTATCGAGCGATGTCAGGCAGGGGATGCCGAGCGAACACGCCTTTCTGCGGATTTTTACGTCGTCGAATGCCGGGTCCCTGCTTCGCTCGGACGTGGAAATAATGTAGCTTATCTTGCCGCTTTCCAAAAGGCTTGCGGTGTTGTTGTTCTCGTTGTAACGGATTTTCTCCACGCTTTGAACGGGAAAGCCCTTTTCTTCAAGGAATCGGGCGGTGCCCCATGTCGCATACAGCGAGAACCCGCACTTGATGAGTTTTTCCGCGACACCGACAATCTCCGCCTTGTCGCTGTTGCGGACGGTGATCAGCACGCCGCCGTGTTTTTTCATCTTGTAACCGGCGGCGACCAGCCCCTTGTACAGCGCCTCCTCAAGATTTTTTCCCAGCCCCAAAACTTCACCCGTGGATTTCATCTCCGGCCCCAAGTGGGTGTCCACACCGGCGAGTTTTTCAAAAGAAAAGACCGGAACTTTGACGGAAATATACGGCGGTATCTTTGCAATGCCCGATTCGTAGCCAAGGGAGGAGAGCGTCTCGCCTGCGCTGACCTTGGTGGCAATCTCGCACATGGGAACGCCCGTTACCTTGCTGATGTAGGGGACGGTACGCGAGGCGCGGGGGTTAACTTCAATTACATAAATTTCATTTTCATACAGGACGTATTGGATATTCACCAGCCCCTTGACGTTCAGGGCCATGCACATTTTTTCAGTAACATTAAATATTTTTTCAGCTAATGCGTCATCGATGTTCAGGGCGGGGTACACGGAAATGCTGTCGCCGGAATGGATGCCGGTACGCTCGATGTGCTCCATGATGCCGGGGATCAAAATGCCGTTGCCGTCGCAGATTGCGTCAACCTCGATCTCGCGCCCGCTCAGGTACTTGTCGATCAGCACGGGGTTTTCCTGCTTCGATCGGAGGATGATCTCCATGTACTCGCTGATGTCCTCCGGCGCGAATGCGATGATCATGTTCTGGCCGCCGAGGACGTAGGACGGGCGCATCAGCACCGGAAAGCCGAGTTTTGTGGCGGCATCCAGCGCCTGCGCCTCCGTCATTACGCCGAAGCCCTTGGGCCGTTTGACGGAAAGTTTTTCCAACAACTGGTCAAAGCGTTCGCGGTCTTCGCAAATATCGATGCTGTCCGCCGGTGTGCCGATGATGGCAACGCCGCGCTCGTGGAGTTTTTTGGTCAGCTTGATCGCCGTGCCGCCGCCGAAAGCGACAATCACGCCGACGGGCTTTTCGATGTCGATGATGCTCATCACGTCGTCGATGCACAGCGGCTCAAAGTACAGGCGGTCGGCGGTGTCGAAGTCGGTGGACACTGTTTCGGGGTTGTTGTTAATGACAATAACCTCATAGCCCATGCCTTTCAGCGTCCACACGCAATGCACACAGGCGTAGTCAAACTCGATCCCCTGGCCGATGCGTATCGGCCCGCTACCCAGCACGACGATCCTCGGCTTGGCGCTTTTCTGGATAAACGGCAGTGCCTCGTTTTCGCTACCGTTCTGGATCGAATAGAAGTACGGTGTCTGTGCGTCAAACTCGCCGCCGCAGGTGTCTACCATTTTATAGATAAGGGAGTTGGGAGTAGGGAGTTGGGAGTGGGGGGGAGTGGCTTCGTGAATATTTTTTAAACCGTGCAAAAACCATTTGTCTACTTTGGTGATGTCGTATAAATCGTCTACGCTTATGTTTCGCTTAATTGCTTCGTATAACACGAACAGGCGCTCGTCGGTTACGGTGTCCAGCAGGGCGCGGATTTCATCGTCGGATTTTGCCGACAGGCGGGGATGGTCAAGGCTGTTAAGACCGATCTCCGCGCCACGCACGGCTTTCAGAAGGGCCTCCTCGAAGGTATCCGCGATGGCCATGACCTCGCCGGTGGCCGTCATCTGCGTGCCCAGGTCTTTCTGGGCGTAAACGAACTTGTCGAACGGCCACTTGGGGAACTTCACC
>JAISSG010000045.1 GCA_031273185.1 Treponema sp.
TTTAGCCAACGGATTCAACGGTTTTATATCAAAGCCTATTGTTCTGCGGGAAATGGATAAAATGCTCAAGGAATGCCTTTCGCCTGAGAAAATCTCCCGGCGTGCCAGAGCGAACGCGATGGTTATCGACCGTGAAGCATACAACAGGTTTGCAGCGTCTTTTTTGAATTCTGAATTGCTGAATTCTAGCCCGCCTTTCATCCTGCCCGCAAAGCCTCCGATAGGATTGTCACTATACCTATCGTAAACCATAACTTAGATAGTATGCGCCTGCGCTAAAGCATTTCTCATTTTCGCGCCATATAACCATAGAGGTATTTATGAGCGTGATGACTTACGTGCCCTACGGCGCAGGCGGGGTTATTATCCGGGTAGAGGCGGACATTCGCCGGGGCATTCCGGGCATTGACATTACCGGCCTTGCCGAGGGCGCGGTGCGGGAGGCGCGGGAACGGGTACGGGCGGCGTTCAGGAATTCGGGGTTCAGCTTTCCGCTGGACAGGATACTGATCAACCTCGCGCCGGCGGGGCTGCGGAAGGACGGGGCGGCGCTGGACCTTCCCATCGCGCTTTCGGTGATGGCGGCGGCGGGGATTGCGCCCGTCCCGCAAAGCATCCTGATGATGGGGGAACTGGAGCTTTCGGGCAGGATACGCCCGGTGCGGGGGGTGCTGGCGGCGATTGCAGCCGGCCTGGAAGAGGGCATCGCCGAATTCATCGTCCCGGCGGAAAACGGGGAAGAAGCCGCCATCTTAAGCGGGGAAGGTTTCGGCAAAAACCCCGGCATGCGCTTTGCGGCAGTTTCCAATTTGAAAGAGGCGGTTCACGCGCTGTTCGTCCGCAGCGAAAAAGGCTCATTGCCGCAAGGGGAATGGGGAAAGAACAACATTTCCCGCCCCCCGCTCCCTGCTCCCCATTCCCCGGACTTTGCCGACGTGCGGGGGCAGGCTGTCTACAAGCGGGCATTGGAAATCGCCGCAGCCGGGGGGCACAATTTGCTGGTGTTCGGGCCGCCGGGCGCGGGCAAGACCATGCTTGCCAGGCGGCTGCCCTTGATAATGGCGCCGCTCAGCCCCGACGAGGCGGTCGAGGTGACGCGGCTGTACAGCCTTGCCGGGCCGCTAAAAGCCGGCGCCGGGCCGGCAAACGGCTTCATCGACCGCCTTATCACCGAGCCGCCGTTTCGCTCCCCGCACCATTCGGCAAGCGCCGAGGGAATTCTGGGCGGCGGCAGGCCCCCCCGCCCCGGCGAAATCAGCCTGGCTCATTTCGGGGTGCTGTTCCTCGACGAGGCCCCCGAATTCAGGGCCAACGTGCTGCAAGCTTTGCGAGAGCCGCTGGAAGACCGCGTGATAAGCATATCACGGGCGGAGGGGCCGCTGCGCCTGCCTGCGGAATTTCAACTGCTCCTTGCCGCCAATGCCTGCCCCTGCGGCAGGCTCGGTTTCAACAGAAGCCGGATGCGAAACGGCGAAACAGACAATGACGCAACGCTAGGCGAAACGCAGGACTGCCTGTGTTCCTCAGACGAGATTTACCGCTACTGGCGCAAATTCGGCGGGGCGCTTCTTGACCGCATCGATCTCCGTGTTCCTGTCGTGCCGCCCGGCATAAGCGAGATCGGCAAGCCGCGCGAAAATTCCTCCGGCGGCGAGGAATCCAGCACCGGCATAGCCCGGCGGGTGGTGAAGGCGGTGGATGTCCAGCGGCAGCGGGGAGGGGGCATAAAGGTTCGCCGCAACGCTTCGATTCCTGTCGGCAAGATCGAGGAGTTCTGCCCGATGAGCGACCAGGCGCAGAGCGCGTTTCACAAGGCGCTTGCCCGGCTGGGGCTTTCGGGCCGGGCCTACCACGGCATACTGCGGGTGGCCAGAACCATCGCCGACCTTGAGGGCAGCGAGGTCATCGGCACGGCTCACGTTCTGGAAGCCGTGCAGCACCGCCGCTACGGGGAAGATCCCTACGAAATACTCAGCATGGGCTAGCAGTTAACGAATTCCAAAAGGACTGGGGCATCGAAAAAAACTCCTAAATTCATCAAAAATTCACATGAAAAAGTTGACGAATTTACGGTAATTAGTTATATTTTAATATGAACTGTCGTTAGTTAGTTTTGACGGAGGGAGCGTAGCGATGGATTTGTCCCACACGACGAAAGAAAAAATCATGGACGCCGCTATCGTGCTGTTTTCCGACAGGGGCTACGACCTTGTTTCCATGCGCGATATTGCCACGGAGGTCGGCATACGGGCGGCCTCGATTTACAACCACTTTCCCTCGAAAAAAGACATCCTGAAAAGCGCCTACGCGTTTTACGCCGAGGGGCTGCGCCATGTCCTTCCCTCGATTGAAACACTGCTTCGGCGGCTGGAAGGCGAGCCGACCCTTGAGGTGCTGAAAACGGGGCTGTGCTATTACTGGCCCCCCTCGCTCCAGGACAGGATGGATCGCATCATCCTTATCGCCAGCCAGAGAATCTGCCTGGACAGGGACAGCGAGGATTTTGTCCGGGAGCATTTTTTCGAGCCGCTCATGGGGCTTTGGGTGCCGTTTCTCAACCGGGCTGTCGAGCTGGGCAAGATAGAGCCGGTCGATACCGGCTGCTTCACCAGGCTGATAACGTTTTTTGCCTTTAGCGCGGCGGAACTCAACCGCAGCACGATGAGGATAACCGTTGAGCAATGGAACAGCAGTCTCGACATGCTTTTTCTGCTGCTGAAACCAAGAAAGGAGTAAGGAAATGGAAGCTGCCATCGCTGCCCAAGGGTATGGAAAAAGAGGAGGTTATTCTATGGAGGCCAGGAACCAGGCCGATCTGCGCTCGCTGTTCCACTTTGAGCGCACCAGAATAAACCGCCTGTTCACGGAGGCGGTGCAATACCCGCTGGTTGTTGTATGCGCCGGGGCGGGCTACGGCAAGACCAGCGCCATCCATGACTTTGCGGAAAAGTACCAGGCGGTCACGGCATG
The DNA here is from genome assembly GCA_031273185.1 of Treponema sp. Next base: position 2,971 of record JAISSG010000045.1, read on the forward strand.
GATACAGCTTTCCGAGCGCGACAATGTCGGGGCGCGTTTTTGGGAGAACTTTGCCCATTCCATGGGGCAGGGTAATGCGCCGTTTGGCAGGGCAATCAGCAAGCTTGGCTTCCCCGACACCAGCGACAAACTGAACCAGTACCAGGCCCTGGTGCGCAGCCATGTGGAAATGCGGCGGCGAATCATCGTCATGGATGATTTTCACCTTATCGAAGACCTTGCCGTGATTCGCTTTGTGGAGTTCGCCTACCTCAACATGGTGCAGGGGACCTCGCTGTTCCTGCTCTCCCGCTCCACTCCCCGGATCAACACCGCAAGCCTGGCATCGAGGGGCAGGATATTCACCATAAGCGAGGACGACCTGAAGTTCACCGAGAACGAGCTTGCCCAGTATTTCCGGCTGCAGGAAATTTCCCTGCAACCGGACAGCCTGCACAAGATCATGCAGGACACCGGGGGCTGGGCCTTTGCGATCAACCTTATCGCGCGGTCGTACCAAAAGGCGCCGGGCTACGGGGGCTACTTGCAGAGCGCGATGAAGACGAACATCTTCCGGCTGATGGAGACGGAAGTCTGGGACGGGATTTCCGACCGCTTGCAGCGCTTTTTGGTGCGCCTTTCGCTGATCGACCACCTGTCCGTCGATCTTATCAGGCTTCTCGCCGGCAAGGACGGGGACCTGATCGCCGAGATGGAACGGCAAAACGCCTATGTGCGCCGCGACGACTACATCAACGCCTATTTGATCCACCATTTGTTCCTGGAATTCCTAAGCGGGAAACGGGAGCTTCTGTCGGAAGGAGAAAAGCGGCAGACCTACGCGATTGCCGGGGACTGGTGCAACAAGAACGGTTTCAGGATCGACGCGTTGGCATATTATGAGAAAGTCGAAGATTACGAAATGATCGTTTCCATTTTTTTCGAACTGCCATCGCAGATCCCCCAGGACATCGCGCGCTACGCGGCGGGGATTTTCAGCAGGATGCCGGGAGAGGCGTTTGACCGGGTTGGTTTTCTCGCCGTAATGCACATACGCACCATCATGTGCCTGGGCCTATGGCAGGAAGCCTGCGCCCTGGCGGAAATGTACGAGGCGAAATTCCTGCAAAAGCCGGAGGATGCGCCCAGAAACCATGTGCTGGGGTGCATTTACTACTGCTGGGGTATCCTGCGCTCGCTGATGTGCACCATAGACGATTGCTACGACGTTGACATATATGATGCCAAGCTTGACGAATGCCTGTCCAAATTTCCCATTGGCCTGGGCCAGTTGGAAAACCATCCCTCCGGCCCGTGGATCAGCATGGCCGGCGCCGCAAGGAAGGGCGCGCCGCAGGAATACATCGAGGCAATAACCCGCGCCGAGCGTCACGTCTCGCATTGCCTCAACGGCGCGATGACGGGCTGGGGGGACCTGGCCCGCGGCGAGCTGCTGTTTTACCAGGACAACATCCGGGACGCGGAACCGTTTATCCTCCGCGCCTTGGATCGGGCGCGGGAACGCAAGCAGTTTGAGGTTGTCCACAGGGCATTGCTCTATATACTGCGGATTGCCGTCGCGCAGGGAAACTACGCAAAGATGGAACGGGCGCTGAAAGAGATGGAAACGCAGCTTGGCGAAAACGACTACACCCTCCGCTTCACCACCTATGACATTGCCCTGGCCTGGTACTACTCCATCCTCTGCCTGCCGGAAAACGTCCCCGACTGGCTGAAGGACAAATTCACGCCCTACGGCCACGCGTCTTTCATCGAAAATTTCGGGAACCAGGCAAAGGCGCGGTACTGCTACCTGGCAAAGAATTACCCCCCCCTGCTTGCCTACATAGCCGAGCAAAAACAGCGGGAGGCGATTCTGTTCGGGCGGGTGGAAATGCTGGCGATGGAGGCCTGCATGCATTACAGGATGAAGGAGAAAGCGCTGGCCCTTGCCGCGCTGCACGAGGCCTATGAGGCGGCGTCGCCCAACGACCTGCTGACGCCCTTCATCGAGCTGGGCAAGGACATGCGCACCCTGACCGCCTCCGCGCTGAAGGACCCGCACGCCAAAATCCCCAGGCCCTGGCTTGAAAACGTCAACCGCAGGGCGGCTTCCTACGCCAAGCACCATGCCCACGTCGTCACGGAATACAAGCGCGCCAACAACATGGCGGACCGGGTGGCCATCTCCCCCCGGGAAGCCGATATCCTCGCCGACCTCTCCCACGGCCTTTCCCGCGCGGAAATCGCCAGCAGCCGGAGCCTCTCGATCAACACCGTGAAAATGGTGATAACCAACATCTATATCAAGCTGGGCGCCGAGAACCTGGCGGACGTTATCCGCATTGCGACGGAGCGGAAGATGATTTAGGGCGTGTTTTGCGAAAAAAATTTCAGTTTTGGAGGCGATATATGCCCGCTGCCGGCTGGATACAATCTTGATAAAGGTTTCATTTGAAAGCTAAAAGTTTTCCAATGGTAGCTTTTCCAAAATTAACCGAGTTTGGGAAATCGCCCAGTGGTTTTTAATTTATTTCATTCGCAGAGAGGTAAGCGTATGGCTGCAAAAAATGAATTTTCGATTTCCGAATTGGTATGCGCGATATCAGAGGCCGCCGATCTGGTTTCCCCGGTCCTCGGCAGCCACCACAAAAAGGTATCCAGCATAGCCGGCAGCATCGCCCGGGAAATGAACCTGCCCAGCTACTATATCCAGGACATTGTCCTAGCCGCGATGCTGCACGACATTGGCGCGTTTACCATCGGGGAGCGGGTAAAAACCCTTGCGTTCCAGTCATGCGAAAACGGGATGGACCGCCACTCCCTGCTGGGGTACCAGCTCCTGAAAAATTTCAGGCCGCTGGCAAGGGCCGCCGTTTTGATACAGTATCACCACGCGGATTATGACGCATCAAGAGACGAGGTGCCGCTGGGCAGCTACATCCTCCACCTGGCGGACAGGGCGGCAATCCTGTTCAACGACAGGCGGGAGGTCCTGGAGCAGATTCCCGAGATCACCCAGAAAGTCATCGAGATACACCATAGGTTCCACCCCGGGGTGCTGGCCGCCTTCCTCCGCCTGTCAAAACTGGAATACGTGTGGCTGGGGGCCTTTTTGCCGCCGCACGGCGCCGTCTTGATGAGAAAGCGGCAGGTTACCGCAGAGACCATGGAACTGGAAACCCTGCGGGATTTTGCCAAGGTCATCGCGCGCATTATCGACTTCAGGAGCAGGTTCACCGCGACGCATTCAAGCGGCGTGGCGGCTGTGGCCCGGGAGCTTACCCGTCTTTCCGGCTTTTCCGGGCGGGAATGCGATCTGATGGAAATCGCGGGCCTGTTGCACGACCTGGGAAAGCTGGCCGTTCCCAGCGAGATTCTGGAAAAGAGCGGCAAGCTAAACCGGGAGGAATTCAACGTCATACGGAAACACGCGTACTATACCTACGTGATTTTGAGCAAGGTTAACGGCCTGGAAGACATCGCAACCTGGGCGGCATACCACCATGAGCGGCAGGACGGGACCGGGTACCCCTTCCATGTAAGCGGGGAAGATTTCCCCCGGCTTGCCTGCGTGATGGCCGTGGCGGACGTGCTGACCGCCCTGACCGAGGACAGGCCCTACCGGCGGGGAATGGACAAAGAGCAGGCCATGAGGATCCTGTTCAGCATGGCGGAAAGCGGCGCAATCGACCTGGGCATTGTCGAGCTGGCTGACAAAAATTTCTTCCGCATCAACAGCGTGCGCGCAATGGCCCAGCAGCAGGCGCAGAAAGACTACGAGGCTTTTTATCGTGCAACCGACCAGCTTTACACGGAGAAAGCAATGTCGGCGTAAAACAGGGAACCCCATGATCGTAAATATATGATGTCCAGAATTCTTCAATCAAATTGCACAGGGGATACCCGTATATAATCACAGTCATTCTACCGATGAATAAATATGCTAATCGGGCTAACCGGGCTGTACTGCGCCGGGAAAAACCATGTCGCGGCCCTTCTGGAGAAGCGCGGGCTGGCTGTCCTGGACGTGGACAGGCTGGGGCATGCCGCCATCGAAAACCAGAAGGCGGCCATCGTCGCCCGTTTTGGGGAGGCGATACTGGGCAGCGACGGGTCGGTGAACCGAAAACTGCTGGGGGAAAGGGTTTTTCGGAGGCAGGAAGATATATCCGCCCTGGAGGAGCTGGTCCATCCCGAGGCAAACCGCCTTACCCTGGGGTGGATCGCCGCGCAGGGCGGGCAAAACTGCGTCATCAACGCCGCCCTGCTCCACAAATCCGCGGTTTTTCAGCGGCTCGGCTGCATAATCCTGGTCAAAGCCCCCCTGTTTGCCCGGCTGGCGCGGGCAAGAAGCAGGGACAGGCTCCCCTGGGCTGCCATCGCGCGGCGGCTTTGGAGCCAGAGGCGATTTTTCGCTCAATATTCAGCGGGAAACGCCGATATATACAGAGTGGAGAACCCGGGGTTTGGAGAAGATCGGCTCGCGGCCCGCCTGGAGGGCCGGATCGACGCAATCCTTTCAGAGCTGGGGCTAAACAACTAAAGACCGAGGGAGGGTTGTAATATCATGGAAAAGAAAAAATTGCTGCTGGTTGCGGTATCGGTAGGCGTAGTCCTGCTGATCATCATAGGCATCCCCCTGGCGATACTTGGCAGCAGGCAGGATGCCGCGTCCTCAAAGCAGGGAGAGTACCTGGCGGTCGCTCGCCCCGTATACCCCGCGCCGATTGATCCGCTGGTAATTACCGCGCGGGGCGGCGAGACGATCCCCGCGCCGCCGCAGCCCAGCGCGATCAGCGAGGCGGCACCCGCGCCGGTCGTGGAGCAAGCGGAGGAAAGCCCCGGCGTGACAACCATCACCGTGCCGGCGCCCCGCACCGTGGCGGTGCCTGATGCCCCGGTCAGGGCGGCGCCAAGGCCAGCCGCACGGCCAGTCGTCGCAAAGCCCGCCGAGCCCCCAAAGGAGCCGGCACGAACAGTGGCGGCGGCACGACCGGCGCAGGCGGCCAGAACGTACAACAACTACTGGGTTCAGACCGGCGCGTTCAGCACAAAAATCCGCGCGGAAGGGGTCAAAGAATCGCTGGAATCCAAGGGCATCACCTCGATCATCGAGAACCGCGACATCGACGGCAAGACCTGGTACCGGGTGCGGGTGGGACCGTATACTTCAGAGAACGAGGCAAGCTACTGGCTTGCCCTGGTGCAATCCATCGATGGATTTAAGGACAGCCAGATACGGCAGACCCAAGGCGTACGGTAAGCCGCAAGAGATCAATTATCAATAGGTAACAACAGCCGCGTAAAACACCAGTGGAGCGGCGCTGGTGTTGCTGATGCTGTGCGAGGCGCCGTTACCGGTGACCATTACATCGCCGGCCTTTACCGGCACGTCAGCGCCGTTGTCGTTTACCGTGCCGTTCCCCGAAAGGATAATATAATACTCCGTTTCGGTCTCGTGGCTGTGGTTGCCGATGCTACAACCGGGCTGGAGGGTCATCTCTGCCAGCATCCTGATGTTTTTCTCGTTCTCGCAGTCAACCAGGTGGACCAGGGCCGTGCTGCCCTGCCCTCCCCGCATTTTTTCCTTGGTTTCGGTTTTCATTGCATTGCGCTGAATTACCATAGCGTGCCTCTCAAAAAAAAATTTTGTGACTACACAATAGGCTAAACCCGCAGGTTAATCAAGTCCGCGCATGGATATGCCAAACTTTTGGATTGACAAACCCGCCCAAAAATGACAATATGCCATTACCCAGGGCAAAAAACCGAGCGTTATACAGACGAGAACAGGAGTTCTTGGGCCCAACAAGATCGGCGGCATAGTGGTTAGCGCAATTAACCTGCTCTCTGCCGATATTGATCGGGGTGCGCTGGTAACGATTGATCAACACAAGACCCGCGTTACTTTACTTCCCTTGTAACATTTCCCCAAAATCTCCGTTTTTAAGGACGGTAACGCTACCAGCAGTGTCGTTAGGCGCAATGGTACACCAGGGGTTTTCAATAGCTGCTACCGTTGCGTTACCAAGGTTCTGTAACCCACTGGTGACTGGAACCATGCGTGTATTTCCCCGCCAAATGCGAATGCTTGACATTTTTCAATCTTTATGGTATTTTTACGGTTATGAACATGAGACCGAATTTGCGCCAGTATTCTGCGGACTCACCTGAATCTCTCTCTCTCTCTTTATTATAGAAGAAAACCGTCAAAAACACCCATTTCCCCCTACACCTTTTTTCAAGGGAGAAATTTGCCCAAATGACAACGCTAACGAAGTCCACGCAGAGGCGCGGAGAACGCAAATAATACCTGAGGAGGAACAGTATGGAAACCTTAGACCCACAAATAACAGCCGCAATTATCAATAGTAGAGCCCTAATAAACAGTGCAATTATTACCGGTTTATTTTTGGTATTTGCAGCCTTAGCCCCAATTTTATTTCGCAAGCGTGAACTTTCTACTCAGAAAACGCAAGTAGATGACAGTAATGGCGAAAATAAGGAGAAAGAGAAAGGACCCAGAAAGAAATTTTTCTCATTCTTTGGATTTAAACTTGAAGACGGTGAAGGAGAAAAAAAGGGGGGTAAAATCAAAACTATCCAAGTATTTTTCTTAAGCATCGGCATTATATTTGTGGCGTTTGGCATATCTCTGGCAATAACAAGATATATTTCTCATCTGCCAAATAAATCCGGCAATGTACTTGCAAATGTTCCAACGAATACGAACGTCGATATGGAAGGCATAAGCGTAAATTTGAATTTCCAGAGCTGGTATTCATGGGGTGGTGTCTCTAAAGCCAATGGTGCAACAAGCAACGAGTGTGTCATAAACAGCAGGGGCAGGCTTGCGGATTCTGCGGGTATTGTCAATGAACACCTGGGGACTGCCCTGCGCGGCAAAACACTGATTCTGTGTTTTTCCAATACAGGCGCGTCGCGCTTTAACGGGGGACGTATGGCCAAACTTGAGGGGGATAACCTTGTGTTACTGGCTGATAACGCATTCTCAGTTTTGGATTATTTACCCGAAGAAGACAGATTGTTTCCCAATGGGTTTGAATTCAAAATCCCCGACACTTTTAATGGGAAACTGAACATTGTATTCTATCAGGCTGATTTGAACAACCTGAGAATTACCGCGTACTACAAATAGGAAATACTAAGGAGCAAGCTATGCATTACCTGAAAAAACTGATACGGATGGTTTTCATTGCCGGGCTGGCTGCCGGGATTGTGGCATGCGCAAGCCAGGCACAGCCTGCTGAAACCGCTCCTGCCGCAGAGGGCCTGCGGCTGCAGGGCTGGTCGATCTGGGGCGGCGGTCTGGAAGCCGCCGCGCAGGGAAACACCGTCACGTTGAACGGCAAGCTCGCCGATGCGGCGGGGTACATGTCGATCCATCTGGCCAGGACCCTGAGCAACAAAACGGTGATACTGGAAGTGCGCAACGCCGAAGCCTCGGTGTTCAGCGAGGAGCGGATGCTGAAAATCGAAGTGAACCGGGAAGGCCGGCTGGTATACCCGGCGAATGTGAGCGTCCTTATCCACGGCGAATACGTCCCCTAGTATTGCGACCGTATCGAGTTTATCGTGCCAGGCGACTTTGACGGAAAGATGAACTTTGTGTTTTATCAGGCCGAATTGCAGGACCTGAGAATTACCGCGTACTACAAATGACAACCGGCCCGTAGGGGCTGTACACAAACATTGCTACCATGCAAGGCAGAAAGAGAATTGAAATGAAAAGGATCATCGTAACATTGGCTTTGGTGTGCGTTGTGGAAGAAGAGGCGGCGGAAAAGCTCAGCATAGCGGAGCTTGAGGCGGCGAACAAAGACGAAAGCTATTACCGTTTGAGAAACGGCATGTTCAAGGTCCAAGAGGCCGGCGGAACGGATGCCAGCCTGAATGGGGAAAACAAAATACGGGTCAATGTACGCAATTTCGCAGAATTTAAAGACACTATAACTCTTACGTTTTATGGAATAAAAATACAAGGAGAGAACGAATGAAAAAGGCAATTGCGGCTGGCATCCTGCTTGCGGCGGGATTGGTTTCGGCATACGCCCAGCAGAGGGAAGTTTATGACATGCTTGGTTGGGATCTGTATATGAAAGGGAATTCCAGCATACGGGTACGGGACGCAGGAAACGGGGAAGTTACCTTTTACGGCAAGGCAAGCAGGGAAGGCGGTGCAGGTTATGTGATTGAAAACACAAACCTGGGCCTTGATGGAAAGCGGCGGATAATCCTTGTTGTTTCGGGAATCAACGATACGGATGAGTTTAACCGGGGAAAACTCCTTAAGCTGGAGCTTAACGGCAGGCCGGTTAGAACCCAGAACAGCAGGGACACAAATCGGGGCGATCCTGACTTTTTGAATGCCCGGAACGGGGAGTATGTATTTGATCTGGCGAATTTGGGAGCCATCCTCAAGATTAACATTGTGTTTTACGACTGTACCGTGGGAGCCCTTACCTTGAGGATGTTTGTTGAATAGACAAAGACATTAAAACAAAGTCTCGTAAGAGGCTTTAAATAAGTCTGCGGTGACTTTAATACCGTAAAGGAGTTTTTATGAAAAAGATATTTGTTGTTTTGTTCGTTTTTTTGGCTATCGGTGTTTTCGCGCAGCAGAATGTCGCGCCCAATGACTTTGTTCGTATAAACGGCGGGACATTTACGATGGGCAGCCCCGCCAACGAACCGGAGCGTATGGACAACGAAGGCCCGCAACGACAGGTAACGGTAAGCTCCTTTTATATGGGCAGGCACGAGGTAACGCAGAAGGAATACCAGGACGTAATGGGTAATAATCCCAGCAATTTCAAGGGGGATAATTTGCCGGTGGAACAGGTAAGCTGGTTTGACGCGATAGAGTACTGCAACCGGCGGAGTCAGCGGGAAGGGTTGACCCCGGCCTATACGATAAGCGGCAGTGGAAGTAACCGTACCGTAACCTGGAACCGAAACGCCAACGGCTACCGCCTGCCTACCGAGGCGGAGTGGGAATACGCCTGCCGGGCGGGAACGACCACGCCTTTCAGCACAGGAAGCAACATAACCACAAGCCAGGCGAACTATAACGGAAATTATGCGTACACCAGCGTGAAAGGGGAGTACCGCCAAAGGACAACCCCCGTGGGGAGTTTCGCGCCCAACGCCTGGGGCTTATACGACATGCACGGCAACGTATGGGAATGGTGCTGGGGTATCTACCAATATTACCCCGGCGGGGGGCAGACCGATCCCGCCGGAACGGTTTCTGGCATCACCCGGGTGGGTCGCGGCGGGTCGTGGAACAGCGGCGGGCAGTACCTCCGTTCGGCTTATCGGAGCTACAGCTACGACCCAAGCGATCGGTACGTCAACTACGGTTTCCGGCTGGTCCGCCCCTGAGCGGCTGAAATGGCTGAGCCGTTTTAGCTTCGCCAGCATCTCAAGGGCGGCACCCGCTAAATTCTTTTGTATATTATCGCACCTAACGACACTACAGATAATGTTGTTATCATAACTAACAACGGAAACGTTAGTGCGACAACGCCGCTACGGAAAAAAGAGTCAACGAATTACGCGAATAAATACAAATGCTGAATGAAACTAGCATTTATTCGTGGTAATTCGCGTTCATTCGTTGAGAATAATTCATTCAGTTAACACGCAAGAGTGCCTGGCAGAAGGATTTTTGAGTGGAGAAAGAAAGAGAAAGTTTTTATAAGTTAACAGCGATTTTTTCCCGAACTAATTCGCCGATAATCTCTGACGGCGTTTTATGAAATGCTTCGGCTTTCGTCATAATGTAATTGGCTGACACTTCATCAAGAGCGCCAAGCAATGCACGTTGACGGGCAAATACCCCCGGTATGTTGGTGAGATTTGGAGTCGTCTTAGTCAACATCTCGTCAAGAGCGTCATATTCTTCATCGGTCATATCAGCCATGATTTTCTCCCTTAATACCATATTTCTTATAGAACGATTCTCGACATCTCATAGCATGAAAGACTTTAATCAACTGATCATTGATTAAATTATACATAATTTCAGTCATGTTTCCTTTGGTGTCAAATCCAATTATAGCATATTTATCTTCATATTCGTCAATAAGAACATCACAAATAAGTGTTCTTACCGTCCAGCGAATGTCGGCTTCACTAACCCCATGCTTAAACGCTGATGGTGCAAAAACTATTTCCGGCCCCATGAATGTACTATATGCTATAAATGGTATTTTGGCAATAAAGAGAGGCAAGAAGGCGACCAGATTTCAAATTTTGACCAATTATGGGTCATTTTGGCCCATATTTTGAAAAAACTCCCCTACAGAGCATTGCCCAACCGGGTATTTTACAGTAAACTAAGAGCTTATCCCTAAATAGCACCAGCCTTACGAAGAGCAATAAAGGCGCATGATAACATAAGCAAGGCCTTATAGGTCGTAGTTAGTTTTTCATATCGAACCAGTAATTTCCGAAACC
>JAISSG010000061.1 GCA_031273185.1 Treponema sp.
CTTGAAGTCGCCTATCGTGAATTAGATGACGGCTCATTATTCGTATTTCACGCCATGCCGTGCCGTCAAAAATGGCTCGCTGTGGCAAATGAAGGGGGAAAACATGGCAAAAAGACCGACTGACGAAGAAACATGGGCGCTCCAAAAAATGTGGGCGGAAAATCCGCCGGAACTTTTGGAAGGCACCGGCCCCTTGACCCGGCACCGTGAACTGCTGAGCCTTCTTGACGATGTAAGCGCCAATTACATACTGACCATATCCGAGCGCGAACATAAAACCCCCTCACAAGTAGTAGGCGACATGGTACGGGAAAAAGTAATGATGCCAACTACCGTTTGAAAGGCGGCGCATAGTGCCTCCCAACAACATCTGCACTGCGAAGCGGTGTAGCTGAGAATGAGGAATTGGGAATTGGGGAATTCGTTCCCCGGTTCCTGATTTTTCATTTTGCATTGATAAGTGCGGGGGCTGTCCGGTATTGCTGGGCGGCCTCTTTTTTGCATATATTTGACAAAATAACGTAATCACATTAAAATTGCAAAACAGAGGTGTATTATGCTGGCTTCCGTAGTACAAATCGGCAATTCGCGCGGTATCAAACTGCCCAAAAATATTCTGCGCAAATTAAATATTGAAGACGAAGTGGAAATGGCTATCCACAATGACGAACTGATAATCAAAAGCGTGGAAAGAAAACCCCGGCAAGGCTGGAGCGAAGCCTTTGCCAAAATGTCTGAAGCCAAAGAAGATAAACTATTGCTGCCCGACAATGTTGATAGTGCAACTTTTGAATGGGTTTGGTAATGGAACAATACGCAATTTGTCTGGTCAATCTTGATCCGACAATCGGGCATGAAATAAAAAAGACGCGCCCGTGCGTGATTGTTTCCCCTGATGAGATGAATCAGCACATCGAGACAATCATTATTGCGCCGATGACAACCAAGTCCCATGCATACCCAACGCGCGTGCCGTTGACTTTTCAATAAAATAACAGAAGTTAAAAAAATCTTAAATGAAATGTTAGTGGAATAATTCTTTGAAAGCGGGTGTCAGGTCGCGGGCGCACGGGTGCCTGATGCCCAAATCCTATAGCGTACCTCAGCAGTGGGTACGCTATAGGTAGCGTAGCGGAACGTAACTAAAAAAGTGGCGAATGAAAGTTTTTTTATTAGAGAGCGGAGAACAATGAGGAATTGGGAATTGGAAGCGTAAGTTGCTCCCTTAGCAGCTTGCGTTTGCGCCAGGAAAATGGGTGCCGCCGATTACATAAAAAAACCCTGTAAAAAGGGCGAGCTGCTGGAGAGGATAAGACAGAATATCGGTAAATAAAGCCTGGTTTGGAAATGGGGCGCGGGAAGCAGGGATCAAAGCCCGTAAGCACGGCGGATTGCCGGCACGCGGAGGCAGAGGAGGGCGCGTAGCCTTCCGCGCCGCTGCGCCCCCGCGAGAGCTTTTCCCCAAAATACCATGCCAGGCCAAACGCTCATTCCCCCATTACCCGCACATGGACTTTTCTGGAGCGGGGCCCGTCGTACTCGTTGAACCAAATCCCCTGCCAGGTCCCCAGCAGCAGCCTCCCGCCCGTAACAATCAGGGTGATGGAAGGCCCCACCAGGCTTGACTTGGCGTGGGCCGCCGAATTGCCCTCGCCGTGGCGGAATTCCCGCCGGTCCGGGGAGATCATGCTCAGGGCAAAGTCCACGTCGCGGGGGACGTCGGGGTCGGCGTTCTCGTTTACCGTGACCGCCGCGGTGGTGTGCGGCACGAAAACCACGCAGATACCCTCGCCCGCGCCGGAATCGGCGACCGCCTGCTGTACCTCGGCGGTAATGTCGAGCCACTCGGCCTGGCGGCTGCTGCGAACGCTGAAACTTGACAAGTTGGTCATGTTGCCTCCGTTGTGCCATTTAAGCAGGTATTCCCGTAAATTTCCACTTGCCAATTTTGCGGAAAAGAGGTAGTATCATATAAATAGCAAGAAAAAGCAAAAATTTGACAGAACGGAGGTTTACATGGCAGGCGCTCAGACTGCTGGGGACGTTACATTTCCCCAGGAATTGCTCTCCTTTATTGACGAGTGGAAGGTAAAGCCGGGGAGTTTGATTATGATTCTCCACAAGACCCAGGAGACCTTTGGCTACGTCTCAAGGCCGGCGGCGGAGCAGCTTTCCCGGCTTACGGGGATACCCCTGGCGAGGATATACGGGGTCATCACCTTTTACCACTTCTTCAAGACAACCATGCCGGGCAAGCACAAGATTTCCGTGTGCCTGGGGACGGCCTGCTACCTTAAGGGCAGCCAGGACCTCATCGACGATATCCGCGGCATCCTGGGAATCGCCCCCGACGGCGTTACCGCGGACGGCCAGTTCTCCGTTGACCCGGTTCGCTGCGTCGGCTGCTGCGGCCTTGCGCCGGTGCTGACCGTGGGCACCGACACTTTTGGCAAGCTGACCAAGGATATGCTCCCTGGTATTATTGCCAAGTACCAGAACGCGTGATCCTGGTGGCATGCGTTTTTAGCCGTGCACTTCACGCTTGCTGACCTGGTTACGGACATTACCCAGAACGCCTGCGAGTCCGGGGCGGGTCTGGTTGAGCTGGAAATAACGGAAAGCGGCGGGGAATTCCGTTTCCTGGTAAGGGACAACGGCAAAGGCATGACCAAGGAAGAGATGGGCAGGGCCATCGATCCTTTCGTGACCGACGGGGTGAAGCACCCGCACCGAAAGGTCGGGCTTGGCCTGCCGTTCCTGATCCAGACCGCCGAGCAGTCCGGCGGGGGCTGGGATGTCCAGTCGGAGAAGGGGAGGGGAACCACGGCAACGGCATGGTTCGACATGGGCAACGTGGACACGCCGCCCGTGGGGGACCTGCCGGGGATGTTCAGGACCATCCTGATGTTTGGCGGGCCGGATGACGTTGTTATCCGCCGCCTGCGGCAGTTGGGCGGCGAGGGGCAGGGCGGATCGCCCCTGGACTACGAGATCCGCAAGTCGGAGCTTGAGGAAGCGCTGGGCGGCCTTGAGGACACCGGCTCGCTGGTACTGCTTGACCAATACTTGCGCTCGCTTGAAGAAGAAGACGGGCAGAGAGAAAATAGCTAACTTTATAAAGAGGAGAAATGTATGGCAAAGATGAGTTTGGATGATCTGAGGAAGTTGCGGGATACCAAAAAGACCGATCTCCGTAAAAGAGAAGCCGAAGGCAAGGAGATTCAGGTTATCGTGGGAATGGGAACCTGTGGCATCGCGGCGGGGGCAAAGCAGACCCTTGACGCGTTTATCACTGGTCTGGACGAGAACAAGCTGGTTGACAGCGTGGTTGTGCGGCAGACCGGCTGCATGGGCATGTGCCACTCGGAGCCGACGGTCGAGGTAATTGCCCCTGGTATGCCTGCGGTTATCTACGGTAGCGTGGATGTCCCGGCTGCAAAGGAAATTATCCAGAAGCACATCATCGGCAAGCAACTTCTGGACGGCCGCATTCTGCACCGTCCTGCTGCAGACATAATTAAGGTATAAGGGGGAAATGATGGCGTATAATCACTACATTCTCGTCTGCTGTGGCACTGCCTGCGAATCCAACAAGGGAGAAGAGATATACAATCTGCTCCTGCAGGAAGCGGAAAAGCAGGGTGTCAAGAACGAGGTGCAAATCGTAAAAACAGGCTGTTTCGGTTTCTGCGAGCGCGGGCCTATTGTCAAGGTGCTGCCCGAAGATTCATTCTACGTTGGCGTAAAGCCGGAGGATGCCCGCGAGATCATCGCGGAGCATATCCTCAAAGGCCGCGAGGTAAAGCGCCTCCTCTACAAAGAGGAAGATCATGCCAAGCCCGCCAATGCCGCAATAGAGGACATTAAGTTCTACCAGAAGCAGTTCCGGGTGGTGCTGCGCAACTGCGGCGCTATCGATCCGGAAAGCATCGACGAGTACATTGCCCGCGAGGGCTACAGCGGCCTCGAAAAGGTGCTGTTCGACTGGACGCAGGAGAAATTAATCGAGGAAATGAAGGCTTCCGGCCTGCGCGGGCGGGGCGGGGCCGGCTTCCCCACCTGGCTCAAGTGGGACCTTGCCCGCAAGGCCCAGGGCGACATCAAGTACGTCATCTGCAACGCCGACGAGGGCGACCCCGGCGCGTACATGGACCGCTCCACGATAGAGGGCGACCCCCACTCGGTCATCGAGGGGATGATCACCGCGGGCAAGGCAATCGGCTCAAGCCAGGGTTTTGTGTACATCCGCGCCGAGTATCCGCTGGCAATTGAACGGCTGAAAATCGCCCTGAAGCAGGCCAAGGATTACGGCCTGCTAGGGAAAAACATCCTCGGCTCCGGCTTTGACTTTGACATCGAGATCCGCCTGGGCGCGGGGGCCTTTGTCTGCGGCGAGGAAATGGCGCTGATCAAGTCCGTCGAGGGCAACCGGGGAATGCCCGTGCCCAAGCCGCCCTTCCCGGCGAACAAGGGCCTGTGGCAGAAGCCGACGATCATCAACAACGTGGAAACCCTGGCCAACATCCCGGTCATAACCGCCAGGGGCGGGGCCTGGCTTGCCAAGCTGGGGACCGAGAAATCCAAGGGAACCAAGGTGTTCGCCCTTACGGGAAAGGTCAAGAACTCCGGCCTTGTGGAAGTGCCGATGGGCACCACCCTGCGGGAGATTGTCTTTGAAATCGGCGGCGGCATAAGGGACGGCAAGAAGGTCAAGGGCGTGCAGACCGGCGGGCCCTCCGGCGGCATACTCACCGACAAATTGCTGGATCTGCCCATCGACTATGAGACCCTTTCGGCCAACGGCTCGATGATGGGCTCGGGCGGCATGATCGTCATGGACGAGGACGACTGCGTGGTTGACGTGGCCCGCTTCTACATGGATTTCTGCGTTGACGAAAGCTGCGGCAAGTGCTCGCCCTGCCGCATCGGCACCACCCAGATCCTCCACCTGCTGGAAAAGATCGCCAAGGGCAACGGCGAGGAAAGCGACCTTGACAAGCTGACCGAGATCGGCACGGCGATGACCAAGGCAAGCCTCTGTATGCTTGGCGGCACGGCGGCAAACCCGACGCTGTCCACGGTCAGGAATTTCCGGGACGAGTACCTGGAGCACATCCGCGACAAGAAATGCCGCTCCGGCAAGTGCAAGCACCTGTTGCGCTTTATTATCGATCCGGCAAAGTGTTCCGGCTGCAGCGTCTGCGCCAAGAAGTGCCCCTCCAACTGCATCGCCGCCGAGGATGCGGCAAAGTACCCGGACAAGAAAAAGCCTCCCTACGTTATCGATCAGGCGGCTTGTATCAAGTGCGGCGAATGCCTCAAGGCTTGTAAGTTTGACGCGATAAGCAGGAGCTAGGAATGGAGCGGGTAGTTCCGTAAATCGGACGCGCCGCGGGAGGGCATAAGCTTTTCTTTGTTTTTTAAGGAGGAAAGGTATTATGGGCCAAGCGGCGGAAACGGCGATTAACGGAACTCCCGTTGAAGTATCGGCAGGTTCGCCATATCGCAGGCATGCGACGAAAACGGTGCGGGCATCCCCGCCCTGTGCTATTGCCTGCCTGCGAAGGGTTCCTGCAAGTTGTGCGTAGCGGAGGCGGAAGGCCCTCCCAGGCTGGCAACCACGCGATCAGCCCCGGTTGCCAGCCGCTGGTAAGGCAAGCCCTCAAATAAAAGCTGTGCGTAAAGGGCAAATTTGCCGAAGCGAGCCGGGACGAAGCCTGCTGCCCGGTCGCTGAAAAAATTACCGAAATGAAGAACCCCGTTGCAAGCGCGAACCTGCGGTTCGGCAAAAACAGGATACAAGGGAATGTTATGAACAGCAGTTTTTTAACCCCCGCAGAAATTGCGGAATATGCCATTGGCGTGGGGGTAAAGAAATCAACGCTTTCCATCAGCAAGATGCTATTGCTGGGAATTCTCGCCGGCGCGTTCATCGCGCTTGCTTCGCAGGGCAGTAACCTGGCCATGTACGGAATTCCTTCCGTCGGGCTCGCGAGGGTCTTGGGCGGCACCGTGTTCCCGGCCGGCCTGATACTGGTGGTGCTTTGCGGCGCGGAGCTGTTTACCGGAAACTGCCTGATCGTCATGTCGTGCATCAACGGGAAATCCAAATGGGGTAATTTTGCCAAAAACCTGTTTTTTGTCTATGTAGGTAATCTGGCGGGCTCATTAATTGTAACCCTGCTCGTCAGCGCTTGCGGGCAGTGGAATTACACGTCCGGCGCCCTGGGCGCGTATACCATCAGGGTAGCAGTAAGCAAGGTCAGCCTTACTTTTGCCCAGGCGTTTTTTTCCGGGATCCTCTGTAACTGGCTGGTCTGCCTGGCGGTTTGGGTGGCCTTTGCCGCAAAGGATATAACGGGCAAAATTTTGGGCATATTTTTCCCAATCTGGCTGTTTGTCCTGTCAGGATTTGAGCACTGCATAGCCAATATGTACTATATCCCTGCGGGAATGCTCGCGGCGAATAACCCGGCGTATTTGGCCAGGGCCCTGGAAACCTACTATGATGGCTCGCAAGCCGCTCTGGCGAATCTGACAATGGCAGGGTTTGTTGTAAATAACCTCGTGCCTGTCACGTTGGGCAATATAGCAGGCGGCGGGCTATTTGTCGGTGTGATTTATTACATCATTTACATACAGAAATCAAGGCAGCGGTCTTCGTGTGAATAATATTGGTTTTTCCGATCCCGGCATTCCCTTAAAAACGGGAAGCGCACCCCCCTGTCTGACGGCAGGGGGCGGATCATGCTGCCCAACCCGCCCTTGCCCGGGGCAAAACGGGACAGGCGGCCAAAGCCGAAACGGCCCCCGGCCTGTTTGGGCTGCCCAAATGGGCAAAACCACCCTTGGCGAAGCCCCGGGCGGGCTGGGCAGTGCGGCGGATGCCAGCAAAAAGGGCGCCCCAATGCTTGTTTTTCAGGATTCGCAGGGCCTGAGGCAAAAAATCGGGGGGAAACAGGTTCTTTTTATATGGTATAATTTCCTATTGACAAGGCCAATAATTTCAGTAATACTGGATACTTGTTGGTGTGTTTACACAAATCAAAGCAAGATAAGGAGATGGAAATGATAAACCTTAAAATTAACGGTATTTCGGTTCAGGCTGAAGAGGGGACGACGATCCTCAACGCGGCGAAAAAAGTCAACATTAAAATCCCCACCCTGTGTTACAACCCCGATCTTCCCCCCTGGGCTTCCTGCGGCATCTGCGTAGTCCGCGTTGCCGGCAGCCCCAAGATGATCCGGGCCTGCACGACGCCGGTTGACGGCAGCATGGAAGGCAAAGAGATTATCACCCACGACGCGGAGATCATCTCCATGCGGAGGACCGTGCTTGAGCTGATCCTTTCCAACCACCCCAACGACTGCCTGCAATGCCCCCGCAACGGAAGCTGCGAGCTGCAGACCCTGGCCGCGGAATTTGGCATACGCGAGTCGCCCTTCACAAAGGTGATGAACGGGCTCCCCGTTGACGATTCCAGCCCGTCGGTTATCCTCAACCCCGAAAAATGCGTGCGCTGCGGGCGCTGCGTCACGGTCTGCCAGAGCGTGCAGAACGTCTGGGCGCTGGAATTCCTGGGCAGGGGCATCAAGGGGAAGATCGCCAGCGCGGCGGACGCGCCCCTAAACGAGAGCCCCTGCATCAAGTGCGGACAGTGCTCGGCGCATTGCCCGGTTGGCGCGATTTACGAGCGGGACGACACGGCAAAGGTCTGGAGCGCCCTGCAAAACCCCAACCTCCACACGGTAGTGCAGATTGCCCCGGCGGTGCGGGTTGCCCTCGCCGAGGAATTCGGCCTTGAGCCGGGGACGGTCTTCACCAGGAAGATATACGCCGCGCTCAAGCGGCTTGGCTTCAAAACCGTCTTTGACACGAACTTTTCCGCGGACCTCACGATCATGGAGGAAGGCACCGAGCTGGTAAGGCGCCTGACCGAAAAGGGCAGCGCGATACCGCTTATCACCTCCTGCTGCCCGGCGTGGGTTGACTACATGGAAAAAGATTGCTCCGACATGATCCCCAATTTCTCGACGGCAAAGTCCCCCCAGCAGATGATGGGCGCGATGATCAAGGCGTACTGGCCGGATAAGGCCGGGATCCCCGCCGAGAAGGTCTACTCGGTTTCGGTGATGCCCTGCACGGCGAAAAAATGGGAGACCCGCCGCAACGACGACATGAAGAGCGCGGGGAAACTCCTTGGCAAGGACACGGGCTACGACGTTGACATCGTGCTGACCACGCGCGAGCTTGCCAGGATGGTCAAGCAGGCGGGCATCGACATACTGAGCCTTCCCGACGAGGACGCTGACAACCCGATGGGCCCCTACACTGGCGCGGGGACGATCTTCGGCGTTACCGGCGGCGTTATGGAGGCCGCGGTTCGCAGTGCCTACTTCCTGGTGACCAAGAAAGAGCTTCCCGACGTGAACTTCAAGCCGGTACGCGGCCTTGACGGCGTGAAGGAGGCGGAAGTTGACTTCAACAACGGGCTGAAAATCCGCATCGCCATCGCCCACCAGATGGGGAATATCGCCGCCGTGCTGGAAAATATCCGCGCCGCGCGCGATGCGGGCAAGGAGCCGCTGTACCACTTTGTCGAGGTCATGGCCTGCCGGGGCGGCTGCATAGCGGGAGGGGGCCAGCCCTACGGCGCCACCGACGAGGTACGCAGCCAGCGCACCGGGGGGTTGTACAATGATGACGAGAAATCCAAGTATCGCTGTTCGCACCAGAACCCGTTCATCGGCCAGGTGTACAAGGAATTCCTCGGCGAGCCGAACGGCCACAAGGCCCATGCGCTTTTGCACACCAAGTACGTCGAGCGGGAGTTGTACTTGAAGTAAAGGCTTTTAGCTTTTTAGGGAAATACCTATGGAAAAAGTGTTCAGGCTGAGAGAACACGGGACCACGTTTCAGCAGGAAGTTATCG
Organism: Treponema sp.; assembly: GCA_031273185.1. Next base: position 8,934 of record JAISSG010000061.1, read on the forward strand.
CCGGTCTTACCACCTTCCTGACGATGGCCTACATACTGGCGGTAAACCCGGGGATGCTGGGCTCGATTGGCGACGGGATGACGCGGGAGGCGGTCTTTACCGCTACCGTCGTCTCGTCGGCGATTGCCACGCTGGTCATGGCGTTTGCCGCCAACCTGCCCATCGCCCTTGCGCCGGGCATGGGGCTTAACGCCTTCTTTACCTATACCGTGGTTTCATCCATGGGGTATTCCTGGAGGATCGCCCTCACCGCTGTTTTTCTTGAAGGCATACTGTTTATCATTCTGTCTCTCTTTAAGATTCGCGAGGCGATCATCAACGCGATCCCGGCTAACCTGAAAAAAGCGGTGGCGGTCGGCATCGGCCTTTTTATCACCCTTATCGGCTTTGAGAAAGCGGAGATTGTGGTAAACAGCGGGGGAACGATAATCGGGCTGGGTGACATAACCACCGGCCATCCCCTTATGGCGCTGCTTGGCTTTGTCATCATTGTTGTCCTGTACTCGCTCAGGATTCCCGGCTCGATTCTTATCGGCATCCTCCTTACAACGATAATAGGCATTCCTTTCGGAATCACCCAAATTCCTCAAAACTGGTCGCCTGTTGATTTTCCTGCCGCGCCGCTGTTTTTTGCTTTTGATTTCAGCCCCGGGGCGCTTCTCAACTTCAAATTTTTCACGGTTTTTTTTACCTTTCTTTTTGTTGACGTTTTTGACACCGTGGGAACCCTGGTCGGAGTGACCCAGCAGGCCGGCCTGCTCAGCAAGGACGGAAAAATCCCCAGGGTAAAGGAGGCCCTGCTAGCCGACGCGATAGGAACGGTCGCCGGGGCGGCCCTGGGCACGTCAACCGTTACCAGCTATGTGGAAAGCGCGGCGGGGGTTGCCGCAGGCGGGCGCACCGGGCTGACATCGCTCGCTACCGGGCTGCTGTTCCTTGTCGCGCTGTTTTTCTCGCCGGTCTTCCTGCTCGTTCCCTCGGCGGCTACCGCGCCGGCCCTGATAATGGTCGGCTACTTTATGATTAAGCCGGTCGCCGGCATTGACTTTAAGGATCCCACCGAGGGCATCCCCGCCTTCCTTGCCATCATAATGATGCCCTTTGCCTACAGCATCGCCGAGGGCATTGTATACGGGGTGATTTCCTACGTGATCCTGAAGCTGGCCGCTGGCAAATTAAAGGAAATATCGGTGGTTACCTGGATATTGTTTGCTATCTTCGTGCTGCGGTTCTTCATGAAGTAGGAAATCGATGCCATTGAGGGTGCCAAATCACGGTAGGATAGTTTTGTAGCATGGCAGGCGCTGCCTCGTTACCTGCGTACCTGCAGCCGCTTAACGCCGAGCAGCGGCGCGCCGTGCTGCATACGGGAAAGCCCCTGCTGATTCTGGCCGGCGCGGGGTCGGGGAAAACCAGGGTGATTACCACAAAAATCGCCTGGCTTATCCGGGAGCAGGGATTTGCGCCGCAGTCCATTCTGGCGGTGACGTTTACCAACAAGGCGGCGCGTGAGATGGCCGAACGCGCCCGCCTCATCGACGAACGGGCCTCAGGCGCAATGCTGCGGACGTTCCACTCTTTTGGGGCATGGTTCCTCCGCCGCAACGGGCGGCTGGCCGGCCTTGACTCCGGCTTTGTCATTTACGACGACGATGACATGATCTCCCTTCTTTCTGCCGTCATGAAGGGGGAACCGAAAATGGAAGTTAAGCGAGTTGCTTTTAACATCTCTAGGGCCAAGGATTACTTCCTTGGCCCGGACGATCCGGCCCTTGCGGCCATCGATCCAAGGAAAAAATTCCGCGGCCTGTATGCGCTGTACGAAGAGCGCCTGGCCCAAACCGGCAACGTAGATTTTGGCGATCTTATCAAAAAACCTGTGGAGATTCTGCGCAAGGAGCCGCAGGTGGCCCAGCGTTTCAGGGATCGTTTTTCCGTGATAATGGTGGACGAATACCAGGACGCAAACGTCGCCCAGTTTGAGCTTCTCAAGGAACTGGTAGGCCCCAACACCTATCTTTGCGTCGTGGGCGACGACGATCAGTCGATCTACCGTTTCCGGGGTGCCGAGGTAAAAAATATCCTGGAATTTCCCAATAAGTTTCCCGGCACCGACATTATCCGCCTGGAAAGCAACTACCGTTCCACTTCCCCGATTCTCAGGGCCGCCTCCTCGGTGGTCGATCATAACCGGGGCCGCCTGGGAAAAAACCTCCGCGCCGAGCGGGGGGCGGGGGCGCAGCCGGTTCTCGCGTTCCTTCCCGACCAGGACGAAGAGGTGAGCTACTGCGCCGCGCTTATCGAAAATTCCGCCAAGGCAAAGAGCAAGCCGTCCGAGTGGTCGGACTGGGCGGTGCTGTACCGTACCAACGCCCAGTCGCTGGGCTTTGAGACCGAATTCCTTCGCCGGGGCATTCCCTATCGGGTTATTGGCTCCCTCAAGTTTTACGAGCGGGAGGAAATAAAGGATGCCCTTGCCCTGCTTTCGTTCCTGGTGAATCCGCGCGACGAGGTTGCGTTTCGCCGGGTGGTGAACAAGCCCACGCGGGGGCTGGGGGCGGTAACGGTGGATCGCTTAATCGAGGCCAGCGTGGAGGAGGGAAGCAATCTTTTGGAAACGGCAAAAAACGCCGTGCAGGGATTGCCCCCCAGGGCGAGGAAGGGCCTTGCGGCATTTATCAAGGTGATAGAAGGCGGAAAGAATCTGCTGGATAAACCGCTCGATTCGCAAAGCGGCACAAGCGCGGCCTCGCGGAAAAAAACTCCTCGCAAGGCGAAAAACGGCGAGGGGCTTGTGTCGGGAGAGGGGCTTTCGGTATGCGTAACGCAGGTAATAAAAGACTCCGGCATCGCCGAGTACCACCTGGTACAGGACGAGGTGGCGGGAAGCCAGCGGCTGAACAACTTGCAGGAACTGGTCAATGCGGCGAGCCTGTATGAGGGAACCGCCGGGGGCCTGCTGGAGTTCCTTGAGCATATCGAGTTGGATCGCTCGCTGGAGGATGTCTCGCTGGCTGGCAAAACGCCACAAGGTGGCGAGGACAAAGTCACGCTCATCACCTTTCACAACACCAAGGGTCTTGAATTCCGCAAGGTAATCATGACCGGGCTTGAACAGGGTGTCTTTCCCCGGGAAGATAAAAGAAGCGAGGAGCTTGAAGAGGAACGCCGGCTGTTCTATGTCGGCGCGACGAGGGCAATGGACGAGCTGTACCTGTGTACGTGCGCCATGCGGCGAATGTACGGCAGAACCATGCCGATGGAGCCTTCGGTGTTTTTGCGGGAAATCGATCGGAGCGATCTGAGGATCATCGGGAAGCCGCTCCGGAGTTTTGGTGCCGCCATACATGGCGCCGCCGGTGCGGTACGACAGCCCCAAAAATGGAACAGGGGCGGTTTCGGTGGCGGCAGGTATGCCCGCGCGGAAAGCGACGCCGAACAGGTATCCGGCTGGCGGCGGGGGCAGCGGCTGTTCCATGACGACTACGGCTATGGCGCCGTGGCTGAAGTGCGTGACAGCGACGAGGGGCCGGTGGTGCGGGTGCGGTTTGACACCGGGAAGGAACTGCGCTTCCTCAGCGAGCACCAGGGCTCGGCTTTTGCCAAGATCAGCGATGACGATTAAGATGATGCGACGATGACAGAACAATGTGCCGCTGGCAATGAATTTTCCCTGCTGCGCCTGGTGTCGCCTGTACTTCGTGCCCGCGATTTCCGCCTGTACGCCGGGAACGGGCGGCGGCTGGTCGATCTGTGGCAAAACGGCGGGGCGGCGATCCTTGGGCATACGCCTCCCTCCCTTTTGCGGGAACTGAAAAACACCGCCAGCCGGGGTCTGTATGCCCCTTTCCCCCATTTCTTGCAGGGGCGTTACGAAAAGGCGCTGTCTCGCCTGTTCCCCGGCAGGAATTTCCGGCTCTATGCTGCCCCCGTGCCGGGGCTTGAAGCGCTTGTCGCCAACGGCACCGCCGTGATCTGGCGGCCCTTTGTCGATCCGGCAAGCCCCCTGTCGGTCGAAAACGCCGCCCCGGTTTTGATCCCCGTCGTGCCGGGCATCCAGCTTTGGCGCGGCGGCCTTCCCTTTGGCCTCTGCCCGCTTGCCGTTGATCCCGGCGCAGAGGTGACACTTCCGCCTTCCGATTTCCTGCCGCCGGTTTTGCTTGCCTGTGCCGCGCGGGGGATATACGATCTCATCGCCGCCGCGCCACAGCGGGCAAAACCCGCTTACCCCCGCGTCGAGCGGGCGCTGAAAAACAGCCAATGGCGGCGGCAGGGCTTATACCTCTCGCTACGGGAGCCCCTCTCACTGGAGGGGTGGGCCGCGCTGTTTCGCCGTTTTCTCGACAGCGGCTTCCTGCTTCCCCCGGTTTCAACCCAGCCCGCAATACTCCCCGGCGTTCTTTCCCCCGGCGAGGAGGCGGTGCTAGCAAAATTGCTGGCGGGATGAATTATTAGAGGAAGAGGCTTTTGTATTTTCTGGCAAAAATATCAAAAATGCCGTTTTGCAGTGCGCTAATTAACGTGAGTTCGACAGAATAAAGAAACCCTACCCGAATCTGATATAATGGGATAAGCAAAAACTCATTACAGGAGAAACGGGAGGGATTTCTTATGAACGAGGATAGTATAACCAGAA
>JAISSG010000064.1 GCA_031273185.1 Treponema sp.
AAACGTATAGCCGAGTTAAGCCCCCCCAGGAGCGGCGTGCCGGAGGGCATCGACAACCTCAGGGAAGCCATTGCCCTGTACGAGGCGCAGATCGAACGAAACGTCAGGGAGGGCGCCCAGACCGGAGTGTACTGGAAAATACTGGGCATACGGCTTGCCGACAAAAAGATGCACCAGGACGCAATCGATGCCTTTGAGCAGGCGATTCGGTATAATGCCGAGGATGCGGCATTGTTTTTCATGGTGGGCGAGTCTGCCTCGATAGTAGCGTCCAGTTCGTTAGGCTTCTCGGCAAGCGCCGTGGCGAATAGGGAACGGTATACCAGCCTTGCCGAATCCGCATACCTGCGGGCGATACAACTGGATGCCGGATATGCCAAGCCCCTGCTGGGCCTGGGGATACTGTACTCCTTCGACCTTAACCGCCCGGCTGAGGCGATTCCCTATCTGGAGCGGTATATCGAGTTTTCAAGAAACGATGTCAGGGGGATGTTTGTGTTGGCACGGGCCTACTATATGACCGAAAATTATAATCTTGCCAATGACATGTACGACCGGATCCTTACACGAAGCAAGGATCAGAAGGTCAGAGACGAAGCAACGAAGAACAAGGAAATTGTCAGGAATTTAATGTATGGATGAACGCGGACTGCTGGATCTGATGATAACCCGACTCCCCGGACTCTCGTTCCCGGAGAGAATTTCCCTGTGCGAATCGTGCGTGGCGGAGCCGGATCTGATTCAGAAAACCCAGTCCGATGTTGAGAACATTATTGGCCGGAAGCTCAAGGCCTTTTGGAGTATTGACAAAATCCTGCGGATGGCCCAAAAAGATGCCCAGGCTGCGGCCCTGCGGGGAATAAACTGGGTATCCTGGCAGAATACGGCATACCCGCCGCTGCTGCGGGAGGTTTACGATCCGCCGGTATTGTTGTTTTATAAAGGGAGGCTCCCCGACCCGCACGTCCCCCTGGTGGCAATGGTCGGAACGAGAAAGCCCAGTTCTCAGGCGGCGGCGCAGGCCTACGACATTGCCCGGGGCCTGGGGCGTAGCGGCATATCGGTGGTTTCCGGCCTGGCCATCGGCATCGACGCGATGGCCCACCGGGGCAACATTGATGGCGGTGCCCCCACCATCGCCGTGCTGGGATCGGCCGTTGACGAGGTATATCCTTCCTCAAACCGGGCGCTTGCCCACCGCATACTGGAAATGGGCGGTGCGCTGATTTCAGAGTATTCCCCTGGGACTCGTCCGCGCAAGTGGACCTTCCCCGCCCGCAACCGGATCGTTTCGGGCATGTGCCGTGGCGTGCTGATCGTCGAAGCGCCGCAAAAATCCGGCGCGCTCATCCCCGCCCGGTTTGCCATCGATCAGAACCGCGACCTCTGGGTCGCCTCCGTCGGGGCAGAATGTGGCGAGGGCCGGTTTGACCGGCGGGGAACGGCGGCGCTGGCTGCGGACGGGGCGGGGACAGTGTATTCCGCTTCCGATATACTTGAGGCATGGAACATGGAGGCCCCCCGCGTGACGCCAGAGGCTGAGGAAGGCCACGGCCTTGCGACAAGCCTGGCCCACTCGCTGGGCATAGCGATAGAAACACATGAGGAAAAAACAAGGCGGTAAAAACGGCAAAGAAAGCACCAGCAAAAGCACCTGCGAAAAAGAAGGGCCGCGTTAGCACCAACGGGAAAAAAACACAGGACAAGCGCGTCCTGGTAATAGTGGAATCCCCGCCCAAGGCGGCCTCGTTTGAAAAATACCTCGGCGACGGCTATGCGGTGCGGGCATCAATGGGGCACCTTATCGATCTGCCCAAATCGCGTACCGGCGTTGACACGGACCACAACTTCGAGCCGGAGTACATTACCGTCCGTGGCCGGGCAAAGATCCTTAAGGAGCTTATCTCCGAGGCAAAGAAGTCACGCATGGTGCTGTTGGCAAGCGACCCTGACCGCGAAGGCGAGGCCATCGCCTGGCACCTAAAAAACGCGATCCTGTCAAAAATGGAAGACATGCCGATCCACCGGATCAGCTTTAACGAGGTTACGCCCCTTGCCATCAAGGAAGCGGTCGCCCACCCGCGCCCCATCGACGAGGCCCTGGTCGAATCGCAAAAGGCCCGCAGGGTGCTTGACCGCCTCGTCGGCTACAGCCTTTCGCCGCTGTTATGGAAGAAGGTAAAGAACGGCCTGTCGGCAGGGCGGGTACAGTCCGTTGCCCTGCGCCTGATCTGCGACCGGGAAAAGGAAGTTGAATCGTTTATACCCGAAGAGTATTGGACTCTGGAAGCGGACTTTAAGGTTGGCAGGTCGGCATATACCGCCCAGATGGTAAAGTGGAACGGCGCAAAACCGGATCTGCCCAACGAGGCGACGGCAAAGGCGATAATCAACGCACTGAGCGGCCGCGAAGGCGAGGCATGCAACATCAGGGAAGTTGAAAAAACAATAAAGCCCAAACCGCCGTTCATCACATCGGAGTTGCAAAAGACTGCGGCAAACCGCCTCGGTTATACGTCACGGAAGACCATGCAGGTTGCCCAGCAGTTGTACGAAGGGGTCAACATGGGCACCAGCCGGGTCGGTCTTATCACGTACATGCGTACCGACTCGGTTCGGGTGTCGGAGGGCGCCCTGAACGATGTCAGGGAATGGATCGGCAAGCACCACCCGACGGCGCTTCCCGAAAAGGCGCTGGAGTACAGCTCCGGCAAGAAGGCCCAGGACGCCCACGAGGCGATCCGGCCAACCTATGTCGAGTATACCCCCGAGGCAATGGCCGAACACCTTAACCGGGATCAGATCAGGCTGTACACGATTATTTGGGAACGCTTTGTCTCCAGCCAGATGACCAGCGCCAAGACCCGCACCGTCAGCGTGGACATACAGGTAATGTCCGCCGCCGGGGAGGAAGGGATATTCCGCGTGTCGGGAACGACGCTTGTTGAAAAAGGTTTTTACAGCGTTATTAAACTGCTCTCGTCAAAAGAAGAGAAGGGCAACCCCTATCCGCCGCTCAAGGCCGGAGACAAGGTCGGCGTGGAAAAGTTCCGGCCGGAACAGCATTTTACCCAGGGCCCGCCCCGCTATACCGAAGGCTCGATAATCGACGTTCTGCGGGAAAAGGACATCGGCAGGCCGTCCACCTACGCATCGATCATTTCGGTGCTGCTGGATCGGTACTATGTTACCCGGTCGAACAAGCAGCTTGTTCCCACCCCGCTGGGAAGGATGATATGCGACGTGCTGGTAGAACACTTCCCCCATTACATCGACGTTGACTTTACCGCGTCGATGGAAACAAAACTCGACAAGGTTGAAGAAAGCCAGATTAAGTGGCCGGACATGATCCGTGAATTCTGGGATCCGTTCAGGGCCAGGGTTGAAGAAGTTGGCAAGACACTTGAGTCCTTTAAGGGATCGCTGGATGAGCCGACCGACTACCTCTGCGAAAAATGCGGCAAGCCGCTGGTAAAAAAACTGGGGCGTTTCGGATTTTTCCTTGCCTGCACCGGTTTTCCCGGATGCCGGAACACCAGATCCGTTCCCGTCGCCAAATGCCCCAAGTGCGGCGGCGACGTGGTATCCAGAAAGACAAAGGGCCGGGGCAAGGAATTCTACGGCTGCGCGAAGTACCCCGAATGTGACTTTATCAGCCACTTTAAACCGATCAACCAGGACTGCCCCAAGTGCGGCCAGTTCATGGTAGAAAAGTACGACAAGAAAAACGGCAGCCACAAGGCCTGCATCAACCCCAACTGCGACTATCTGCACAGCGCGGATGAAGAGTAGGGAATGGGGAATGGGGAATAGGGATGCCTAAAACGAAAGCCCAAAAAATGGCTAATATATCTTGCAAAAATCTTCCCCCGATCCCCGACCCCCGACCCCCGATCCCCATTTCCATAAAAGACTATCTTTCTTACCTGGATACAGTGCGGGGGGTGTCTGCGCGGACGCTGGCATCGTACGGGGACGATCTGTCCCGTTATGCGACGTACTGCGATAACCACGGAATCGATCCGGAAAAGGCCGATGCCTACCAGGTGCAGGGCTTTATTGCCGACCTCAGTTTTGAAAAAGCCGCCCCGACGAGCATCAACCGCAGGCTTTCTTCGATCCGGGGCTTGTACCGCTGGCTGGTAAAGTTTCGCGGGCGCATTGACAATCCCTGCGATACCCTGCGCAATGTAAAGGTAAGCCAGAACCTGCCCTCCGTATTGTGGGAAAACGAGATGGCCGACTTTGCGGACTTGCCCGATGCGCGGAACATCCTCTGGCCGGCCAGGGACAAGGCCCTTATCCTGACGATGTATTCGGCAGGACTGCGTATCTCCGAGCTGGCATCGTTAAGCATGGATATGTTACAGGGCGGCGGCGCAAAGATCGCCGGCAAGGGCGGCAAGGAACGCATGGTGTTTTTTTCCGACGAGGCCCGCACCGCCATCATGGCGTACCTG